>JAZSLM010000116.1:0-8850 GCA_045535375.1 Eubacteriales bacterium | reverse complement strand
TTCCTTTTTTAAAAAGTGTTTTATTTTAAACCAAAACACCCCCCCCCAAAGGGGGGCGTCGGAAATTTTATTCGTATATAAATTCTGTCTTTGCGAAGAGATATTCGTTCGGTGAGACCTGAAGACCTTCCTTGACGGACGTTGTGATATTCTTCACGGTTACTTTGCCGGGCATGTAGAAAGGATATTTAGGGATATAATCCGCACTCTTGCAGTTCGAATTGAGATTTGCAAATATATACGCCTTCTTCGTGTTCTCAATGGTAAGCCCGTCGATCACAATGTTGGTTCCCGCATAGCAGGGATAACCGAAATCATGCTCGCCCTTGTTGCTTCCCGTAATGACAGTAACGTCAGACTGTGAGAGCGGCGAAATCGTGCAGTTGCGGATGATGATATCGCCCTCCCAGGAGCTTCCGTAGTCGCTGCGGAGATTAATGATCTTGTTGGTATAGAAAACGGAGTTTTCGATCAAAAGAGTGCCGTAACCGATGATGGAGGCTCCCGCGTGACCGATGACGGAATTCTTAATTGCGGCATTTGCCACGCCCTTGTGTGCGTCAAAGCGCGAGAGGATGCAGCCGTCATAAACAAAGTTCTTGCAATAGTTGGTGCCCGAAACGCCCCAGTATTTGCTGTCGTTGATATCGTTTGCCTGATAGCAGTCGATGAAGTGGACCGAGATCGCATTACCCATTCCGATATCGTATGAGCCCATTGCGGTCGTGGGACTCTGGTAGGTCTTATGACCCGTGAAAACACAGTTTTTGACTGTAACGTAAGCGCAGTTATTGACCGAAAGGAAGCCGTTATAGGGCGCACCGGTCGGTCCTTCGCCCGTGATATAATGCTTCATACCGGTAAGAACGGTATTGGAACGGTTTATCTTAAGTCCGCGAGCATAGTACGTATATTCGGAAGGAGCCTGATTTGCAATGGTAGTAAAGATACCGCCGCTGATATAGCGAGTTTCTTCCTCGATGGGAAGAACCGTGATAGAAGTAATATTGTCAAAATCCCACATAAGGGGCGCGTCCATATCGATATTACCGTTCTTGTCAACGACAACGCTGTCGCGCTTGGTCTGTCCGTTGTCGGCATTTCCGCCGTAACGGACGTAATGAGTGGATTTATCGTCATAGAAAGTGACGATGGAACTCTGCGGGAAGGTCACGCCGAGGTTGTCCATATCTCGCTTGAGAGTCTTGATGGTGTCGATCTTATAGGAATCGCTGCGCTCAAGCAGAGTGAATATCCAGTTTCCTCTCTGTTCGGGAGTAACCTTCGAATCATCTATGATAAATTCTGCGTTACCCCATTCAACGTCGGTATTGATGATGACCGATTTTCCAACCGATGCGATATAGTACTTTGCGCCGTAATCGGCAAAGACCTTATAGCCCTTTTCATTTGCCTTGGCATGAACGTCGTATATCTGCTCGCGGCAACAGATGCTGTCCGACTGAGTTACACCGTAATCGCTGTAAAAGACGGTCTGATCAAGATCGCGGTAATATGCTGTGTCAGCGGGAAGATCAAAGGAAGCGGTGGTATATGCGATATTCTCATACCAGAAGCATACGACTGCCTTTTTCATCGATTCAAGGTTTTCCGCACGGATGATGAGGTTTCCGTCCTCAATATCGGCTGTAACCGCGTGAGGTTTAGCACCCTGTGCGGTAAGAAATATCTTCTTCTCTCCCGCATCGGTAAGCTCGGTGCCGCATTTTGCGCTCACAAGCTCCTTTACGTAAGAAGCGGGCTCTTCAAATCCCGCGTCGCAGGTAAGAGCAAATTTTGAAATTTCAATTCCGCCGATTTTAAGTTCGGAAAGATAAAGGCCCCCGCTTTGAACGTGCAAATAATCATTAGGCATAGTTGTTTTGCCTCCTTTGAAATCAAGAAAATTGGTTATAAAGAACTCCGCCGCATCAACGAGAGCGGTATCGTTGTTTCCGACAATGATGATCTTGTTGCCGTAATGTTTGATCACGAATCCGTCCATACCGAGATTCAAAAGATCGATTCCTTCAAGAGCATCCTCGGGCAAATACTTGGTTTCACCCACAAGTATTTCGAGCTTTTCTCCGGTCTTGTCAGCCCAGTCGGATATGGTTGCTTCAACGCCATTGTTCTTGACGTGTTTATTGATCATAAGCGCCGCGTTGATATTCGTCTGGGTAGCCGTTTCGGGACGGATGATCGTATAGAGCAGTTTGCCGTCCTTGACGAGGTCAAAGGTTTCAACCGGCTCCTCGATAGGCTCGGTAACCTCGGGTTCGGTAATTACCGGTTCAGCCGTTGTTTCCTCGGGTCTTTCCGCCGTGCAGGCGATCAAGGTTGAAAAAGTACAAAAAATCAAAAGGAATGCTATGCATCTGCGAAGTGTCGGGGTCATTCGAAACGCCCTCCGTTCAAATGGATACGTTAATTTTATCACAGTTACAGATAAAAGTCAACAAAAAAATGCCGATACCACGCGGGGATCGGCATTTTTTTCAGGACTCAAGCTGTTTTCCGAGAAAGGCTGCGGCTGTCTGCACAAGTTTGACCTCGACGCTCTTCTCGTGCTCGGGCATTCTGGGTGCGGGGGATTCAAGCGAGTCAAGTGAGACAACGCATCCGAGGATATCGCCCTCCGAAATTATCGGCATGGCACAGCGGATATAATGCGAGCAATTATCGTTGATCGGCTCGAACTTCGTCTCGCCGTCACGGTAAAGATAAAGCTGTCTGCTTTCGATTATGACCTCGAGCTCGGGAGCGATGTGCTTATCGGCATATTCCTTTTTCGGTACGCCCGAAGCGGCGATAACGGCATCTCGGTCACAGATAAGAACGCTTATCTCGCCGGTTTTGTGAAGCGTCTCGGCATACTGCGCGGCAAAAGCGTTGAGCTCGCCGATCGGCGAATATTTTTTGAAAATGACCTCGCCCTCGCGGTCGGTGTAGATCTCGAGCGGGTCGCCCTCGCGGATACGCATCGTTCTTCTGATTTCCTTAGGGATAACGACACGACCGAGGTCGTCTATTCTTCTAACAATTCCTGTGGCTTTCATTTATATAAATTCTCCTTGATTTTCAGGGTACGTGCATAGTATCTGTCAATCAAGGAGATTTATACTTAAATTTTTAATTTTTTCGGATCATTTCAGTTTGAGGGTAAGGATCTCAAAGCCTTTTACGCCGCAAACGATATTGCCGTTTTCGACAGGAATCTCGCATATCTCGCGTTCGAGCATATCGCAAAGATATGCTTTTTCAAACGGGATATCAGTACTGATGCGGAGCTTGTCGCGGATATTCTTAAACTCGTAAACACGGATAACCGTTCCCACTCCGTCCTCGGCTTCTTTTACGGTCTCGCAAGCTACGTGGTCGCAGTCAAGCGTGATTGCAGAAAATTCCGTCGGGATAACATCTTCGGTTCCGCTCGCGGGAAGTGCTGTCATAGGAACGTTGAGCATATACGCGCGCTTGACGGTATCGCTCTGCGCGAGAGTTCCCTCGTGCGGATAAAGCGAATAAGTAAAGCTGTGCTCGCCTATATCGGCAGAAGGATTGGGATCCTTGGGTGAACGGAGGAGTGAGATCTGCATCACGCCGTCGTGGATATCGTAACCGTACTTGCAATCGTTCATGAGCGACACTCCGTATCCGCCGTCGGAAAGGTCTGCATACTTATGCGCACAGACCTCAAACTTCGCCTCGTCCCAGCTTGTGTTTTTGTGAGTGGGACGCTCGATGCTACCGAACTGAATATCATACGTCGCCTTATCGGCAAGGATATCAACGGGGAAAACTGCCTTGAGCATCTTATGACTTTCGCGCCAGTCGATATGGGTTTCAAAATCGATCTGTGCCGAGAGATCGTTGAACCAAACGGTCTGTTCAATGGTAGACTTGCCGTATTTGCGGGTGATCTTGATACCTCGTCTTACGCCGTCGTCAATAACTTCAACAGAGGAAACATCGGTGACGGTTCTGTACTCGGTTGTCGAATACTGGCTCCATTCCCAAGCGTCGTAATATGGCGGATAATCTGCGTGGATGCGAAGCTCGTTTGCAACCTCGCCGGCTTTTATGAGTTCTCTTTCTGCCTTCTTATCGTAAACCGAAACGATCTGCCAAGCATCGTCAAAGGTAACGGTCAGGCGGTCGGTTTCAACCTTGTTTCCGTTGATAGAAACATTATTTTCGGTAACAAAATCATTTGCCACGGAATAGCCCTTTTGAGCAACTCCCTTGACGTACGCGGTCTTGCCGTTGATCGTGACAAATCCTTCACCATCAAAAGCGTTGGGATTGAAAACAACGTAGCCGCGCGATTTATCAAGAGAGGATGCGATCTTTTCGCGGATTCCGTCGGCTATCTCGTTTCCGATGCCGTGGATCACCCCGTAATCGATCTTGCTCTGATCGTATACCTCTTCAATAGAAGAACCGGGGATGATATCGTGGAACTGATTTGTAAGGATCATTTCCCAGCCGCGGCGGAGTTTTTCTGCCGGGAAAGCATCGCCGAACAGAGTCTTTGCTGTGACACCGAGAAGCTCGGCGTTTTCATAAAGGAACTCTGCCTTGCGGTTGCCCTTTTTGTTGTCCGCCATCGTGGTGTAGGTACCGCGGTGGAATTCGAGATAAAGCTCTCCCTGCCATGTGGGAAGCTCGGGATTGTTTTCGATCTTCTTTTCAAGTCTGCGGAGAAAATCGCCCGCAAATTCTATCTTTGTCTGCGGCGAACCGGGAATTCCCTTCTCGCTTCTGCGGAGAAGCTCAATGAATTCGGAGGTAGGTCCTCCTCCGCCGTCGCCGTAGCCGAAGGTGACGAGAGCCTCGTCGCTCAGATTCTTCTGCTGATAACGCTCGTACGTACCCGCGATCTGTGTCGGGTATGTATTTGCATTATAGGTCGTGGTATGGTACTCATGCCTTTTGAGCTGCTCCGGGTACTTCATATTCTGAGTATTGGTCGCCGTGAGGAAATAGCTGTTGATCGAAGTACCGTCGATGCCCTTCCAGGCGAAGGTATCGCAGGGCATCTTGTTTTTATCGTTCCAGCTGATCTTGGATGTGACGAACCAATCGACACCGCTCTTTTTGAGTATCTGCGGAAGTGCCGCGGAATATCCGAAAACGTCGGGGAGCCAGAGTACTCGGTTTTCAACGCCGAATTCATCCATGAAGTATCTCTTGCCGTACATCACCTGACGGACAAGGCTTTCGCCCGAGGAGAGGTTACAGTCAGCCTCGACCCACATCGAGCCCTCACATTCCCATCTGCCTTCCTTGATCCTTTCGGCAACCTCGGCATAAACCTCGGGAGCTTCCTCTTTGAGTTTCTTGTAAAGAAGAGCCTGCGAGGACATAAACTTATATTCGGGATAGCGCTTCATAAGCTCGAGAACGGTGGCAAAGGAGCGCTGAACCTTTTCTCGTGTCTGCTTTAAGGTCCATTTCCACGCGCAGTCGATATGCGTGTGACCGATGCAGATACATTTTGCGGTCTGTTCACGGCAATAGTTTTCGTAAAGCTCGGTCTTAAGATATTCTCTTGCTTTTCTTACCGAACCGAGGAATTCCTCCGATCCGATATCGTAAAGCTCAAGCATCGAAACCGCGCGGTAGAGGAAATGCTCAAGATGACCGTATTCGGCGCTGTCGGACGCGAGGTAATCGAGCATATAAAGCGGATAGAACATATCATAATAAAGTCCGTCAACGTCCGCGTCAAGCGTGCGGAAGGTGACGAAAAGGCGCGCCTTGTCGATCTTCGGACCGGTGTATGCATACAGATAGATCTCCGCATCACCGCAATCTCCGAGCAGCACTTCGCGGTGGTTGACGTCGACACCCTGACGCATTTCGCCGTTTACGTAAACGATGAACTGCGGATTTGCCGCATCCCATCCGGAACGGTCGGTCTCGACGAACATATATCTGTTTTTATCGTTCGAACGGACATCGAGTCGGAACCATGCGTGGCTGTCGTTGCCCGTGCCCCATTCGCCTCCGTTCTCAAAGGGGACGAATTCGGAAAGCGCGGGAGGAGTGTTGCCCTTCTTATAATCGCAATGGCAAAAAAGAATATTCTCCGCTTTATTTGAATTTTTCCATCTGCAACCCTTGATAAGGTCGAAATATCTTCTGATCTTTTGAAGCTTATAATCCATAATTATTTCTTTCTGCCGTAAAGGCGATTGAGATATTTGAATTTTTCGCGGTCGATGCGCCAGAACTGTTCTTTTGTCACGCGGTATGACCAATTGCCCTCGGCGATGCCCGGCTTGTTGATGCGCGTATCCGCGCCGTAAAGGAGCATATCCTGAACGGGTATGATGAGCGTATCCGCGTGGCTTGCGAACATCGTACGCAGCAGATAATCGTAGCTTTCGTCGAGGTCATCGCCTCGGTAACCGCAATAGTCGAAGACCCGTCGGCGCGTTCCGCCGTCAAGCTCCCAGACGAATCCGAGAAGCGTGTTGTTGTCGTGCGTACCCGTGTAGGCTACGCAATTCGCGGGATAATTGTGAGGAGTATGCGGGCAGTCGTCCTCGGAAAGGAAACCGAACTGCAAAACTCTCATACCGGGGAAATCGCTGTCGGAAACAAGCTTTTCAACCTCGGGAGTAATGTCGCCGAGATCCTCCGCAATTATCATTCTGCCCTCGCAAAGAGGCTTGATGGCATTGATGAGATCGATACCCGGTCCCTTGACCCACTTGCCGTTTTTGGCAGTCTTTTCACCCGCGGGAATGCTGTAAAAGGCTTCAAAACCGCGAAAATGGTCGATGCGGACGCCGTCGAATATCTCGAGCATAAATTCCATACGGCTTCTCCACCAGGAATAGCCGTCTTTTTTCATAAGCTCCCAATTATAAAGGGGATTGCCCCAAAGCTGACCGTCTTCTGCGAAATAATCGGGCGGGACTCCCGCGACCGCAGAGGGTGAGCCGTCCTCCTCGAGCAGGAACTGCTCGGGCGCTCCCCAGACGTCGGCGCTGTCGTGCGCAACGTAGATCGGTATGTCGCCGATGATCTTTATTCCCTTTTTGTTCGCATATGCCTTGATCTCCGCCCATTGGGTGAAAAAAGCAAACTGCGAGAAATACCAAGTTCTGAGTTCATCTTCATCGGGCGTGTCGACCGTCCATTCGGTCCATTCCTTGCCTCCGTTAGCTTTTTTGAGAGCCATAAAACGGCAGAAGCGTTCGACACCGGGATGCGACTTCATAAACTCCTCAACAGGAGCATAGTTCGTCATACGCTTTGAGGCGCGGGCAAGAAGAAGCATTCTCTCCTCGTTCAGCCTATCAAATTCGCAGTAAAATGGAGTTTTCTGCTTTGCCTGTTCAAGCTCGGTGTGGGTAATAAGACCTACGTCACAAAGCAGTGGCAAATCAATAAAGAAGGGATTGCCGCTGAACGCGCTGTATGATTTATATGGCGAGTTCGCTTCGTCCGGCAGGCAGAAAGGCAGCGTCTGCCAATAAGTAAAACCGCAATCGGCAAGAAGATCGATCCACTCGCGAGCAGCCGCGCCGAAGGAACCCTCGGAATATTCTCCCCAAAGGGAAGAAACGTGCATAAGCACTCCGCTTGAACGCTTCATTTTATTTCAGCTTTGCCGCGAAATCCGACATCATCTCGGATATCTCGATATTCTGCGGGCAGACTTCCTCACAGGAGCGGCAGCCGACACAAGCCGTGGGAAGCTTATCCGCGGCGTAGGAAGCTATCATTCTCGGCGATACCTCGCTTCTGCCTGAAACGGTATGCTCGTTATAATGCTCGATGATGCGAGGAATGTCAAGTCCCTGCGGGCAATAAGTGGTACAATATCTGCAGGCGGTGCAATTAAGCGTCTTTCTGCCAACCATACTGTCTGCGATCGACATAAGAGTATTCCACTCGTCACCACTCAGAGGCTTTTCCTCGGAGAAGGTATTGATATTTGCCTTTACCTGCTCAAAATCCGACATACCCGAAAGAGTCATCGTGACCTCGGGAATGCTTTGAATAAATCTGAAAGCCCACGCGGGGATGCTTTCGTTCTCTCTGTGAGCCTGAAGTTGCTTTGCGTAAGCCTCCTCGAGGGTCGCGAGCTTACCGCCGCGGACGGGCTCCATTACCCAGACGGGAATATTGCCGTATTCCTTCATCATCGCAACCTTTGCCTCGGCCTTCTGAAGACGCCAATCGAGCCAGTTGAGCTGTATCTGGCAGAATTCCATATATTTGCCGTATTTGTCAAGGAAGCGGCGCATATTTCCGAGAGTTGCGTGAGTGGAAAAACCGAGATGACCGATCTTGCCCTCCTCGCGCATTTTGACGAAATACATTACGTCGCCGTATTTTTCGTCAAGATATGCGTCGATATTGCCTTCGCTGACGTTATGAATAAGATAAAAATCAAAATGATCGACACGGCATTTTTCAAGCTGCTTTTCAAAGATCTCCTTTGCTCTGCCCCACGTCTCCTTTGAGTATCCGGGGAATTTCGATGCGAGATAAAAGCTCTCGCGGGGATATTTTTCGAGCAGCTTACCAACGACGAGTTCGCTCTTGCCGTCGATGTTTGTCCAATAACATAGCAAGCTTCAATTTCAACTAATTCCAATGCACTTCTCAAAATATCTGCATAACCTGCACAAACACATTTCCCTTCTAATAGACCATTTTTTAAATTTCTACAATTATATCTATTAATAATAGAATATTGTTCTTCTTCTAGATTTGATGGATAACCAGCAGGATAATCATATGTTATATTTTTACATATTCTGCTATAAATGATAGCAAGTTTTTTTTTATCACTACTAGACATATCAATATCTTCTACTAATTCAT
>JAZSLM010000063.1:0-10479 GCA_045535375.1 Eubacteriales bacterium | reverse complement strand
TCACCTAAAAATTAAGGCTTTGAGGTCGGAGATTTTTTGGCTGACAAATATTTGTCAGCAGCAGGCAAACGCCGCAGATTGTATATTAATACTATCAAGGCGTTTAACGAACTGATGGCGAATATTTGTCGCCAAAAAACTAGTTCGAATTATTTTTGTCACCCTAAAGGAAGATTAAAATGAAAATACTGATAAACGGAATCTGCGGACATATGGGCCGCGAGGTAGTGGCGCTTTGTGAGGCTGGCTACCGCGGAGCCGAGTGCGTCGGCGGAGTCGACGCTTTCGCGAAGGGCGGCGAGACCTTCCTTGTCTATAAGGATTTTGCCGACGTCCCCGAGGCAGAGATCGACTGCATCGTCGATTTCTCGCACCACACCGTAACCCCCGCGCTTCTCGATTTTGCAATTGCGAGAGGCATCCCCACCGTTCTTTGCACCACGGGTCACACACCCGAGGAAAAGGCGAAGATCGCTCTCGCGGCAGAGAAGATACCTCTTTTCTTCTCGGCAAATATGTCGCTCGGCGTTGCGCTCCTCGTTGAGCTTGCAAAGCAAGCGGCTGCGGCTTTCCCCGAGGCGGAAATTGAAATTATCGAAAAGCATCACGACCGCAAGGTCGACGCTCCCAGCGGAACCGCGCTGATGCTCGCCGATGCGCTCTGTGAGGTTCGCCCCGAAGCTTACGCCAACTGCGGCAGAAGCGGTCAGGGCAAGCGTACACGCGAGGAGATCGGCATCCACGCGATCAGAATGGGTAACATTGTCGGCGAGCACGAGGTTATGATCGGCACGCCGAACCAGACCATCACCCTCAAGCACGAGGCGCATTCCCGCGCTCTCTTTGCCGAGGGCGCACTTGCCGCCGCGGCATTCCTCGTCCGTCAGGATGCGGGAATGTATGATATGAAGTCGCTTATAAGCGGCACAAAAATCCCACAGAAGGTATGATTTGAGATGAAAATAGCAATTTACGGTTACGGCAACCTCGGCCGCGGAGTCGAGGCGGCTATGAAATATCACACCGACTGCGAGCTCGTCGCGGTCTTCACCCGCCGTGATCCCGCATCGGTCAAGACCGCGGGCGCACCCGTTTATTCGGCAGATTCGATCCTTGATTTCAAGGATAAGATCGACGTTCTCATCCTTTGCGGCGGAAGCGCGACCGACCTGCCCGCAATGACGCATAAGCTTGCCGAGCACTTCAACGTCATTGACAGCTATGACACCCACGCCACCATCCCCGCCCATTTTGCCCGTGTAAACGAAACCGCACAGGCTTCGGGACATATCGCGATGATCTCGGGCGGCTGGGATCCCGGTCTTTTCTCGATCGCAAGACTTTATGCTTCGTCGGTACTCCCCGAGGGTAGGGATTACACTTTCTGGGGCAGAGGGGTCAGCCAGGGTCACTCGGATGCTATCCGCCGCATCGCAGGCGTTCTTGATGCAAGACAGTACACGGTTCCCGTTCCCGAGGCACTCGAAGCGGTCCGTTCCGGCGAATGCCCCGAGCTTACGACAAGACAGAAGCACACCCGCGAATGCTACGTCGTTGCCGAGGAGGGCGCGGATCTTGCGAGGATCGAATCCGAGATCAAGAATATGCCCAACTACTTCGCCGATTACGACACCACCGTCACCTTCATCACGCTCGAGGAGCTCCGCGCGAACCATTCGGCGCTTCCGCACGGAGGTTCGGTCATCAGAAGCGGCAAGACGGGCCTTTCGGGCGAGCATAACCACACGGTCGAGTTCTCACTCGCACTCGATTCGAATCCCGAGTTCACATCGAGTGTCCTCGTTGCCTGCGCCCGTGCGATCAACCGCATGCACTCGCGCGGAATGACTGGCTGCAAGACGATCTTCGACATCGCCCCCGCCGATCTTTCTCCGCTCTCACCCGAGGAGCTTCGCGCGCATATGCTTTGATAGGCATTTTATACAAAATATCGCTTTGAATTTTGTTCAAAACAGAGAAACGCTCAAGGACGCGAAACCTTGGGCGTTTTTTTGTGTCTTATATATAAATGATGATTGACATACGGTGAATTTATTGATATAATAGTATTGATATGACCAAGGGAGGACAAGTCTATGGCACAAAACATAAATCAAAATAATGCGGGGAGAACCATCACTATTCCCACTTTAGGCGAAAAAGCAAGAAGGATCTCTCTGCTTTTAGTCGGTATTTTATCGGTTCTTCTGATATTCTCGCTTCTATTTGCTCCCTTTTACCGAACCACTTCGGTCAACTCGGATGTGTCGCTGAGCGAGGGTGGAGTCCGTGCGCTCGATATTCTGAACAAAAGAGTGCTGACGCCGAACGGCAGTATTGCCAATGATGGAGACCTCTTTACGGTTGAGGCGATCGTACTGTTCGGCGCTATCATACTTTTCGGTGCCGTTTCCGCATATATGCTCTTCGTTGCGGCACGCAAATATTCGGCGGAGGAAGGAAAGTTCGTCGCCGACCTTCAGAACCTTATCGTCTACGCCGATTTTGTGAGTGCCGCTTTCTTTATTGCGAGCATCGTTGCCTGCGCGATACGCAACGCAGGTGACACGACCACGCATTATCAACCCTCTGCCGGCTTTGCTTTTTGGGCTTGCGCGCTTTTGTCGGTAATTTTTGCTATTCTGGCGAGGAATATGCCCTCTGCGGAAAAGGTTAAAAAGCCGAGAAAAACCGCAAGAGGCGCGCGGCTTGAGCTCTTTATCTACAGTACCGCTCTTTCCGCGCTTGCTATCCTTTGTGCACTCGGAGATATTCTTCTGGTAGAGTTTGATATCAGGATCGATCCGGTTTACTTCAACGGCTTTGAGGCGCTGTGCGGCATCACGGAGGTTACGGGCGGAATGCAGATACTCGTCTTTTTCGTCCTTGCGTTCGTTGCGGCAAACCTCGCGCTCTTCCTTCTTTCGCTTACCTCGCTTATCGGACGCTCGCGCCTTTTCTACCAGATCTCGCTTGCTCAGATCGTAACGGGCGGCGTGACCACTTTCGTCGTTGGTCTTTTTGGCAAATACTTTGCCATCGCGGAACATATCAACAAAGATATTCTTGACGCGTGGATCGCCTACCAGCTTGAAAGATTCGGACTTGAAGGATTAATGGATTCTTCATTGCTCGAGTTTTCTTACGATATCCAAAGCCCCTCGCATTGGTTCTTCGTCGGCGCGCTTGCATTGCTTTGCCTGATCCTCATCCGCAAGCCCTATTCGAGAGGCACGAAGGGCGAGGTTATTATCGCGGGTACGCAGGCAGTAGGTTCGATCGAACCCTCCTTGGGCGCGGAAGAGCATCATGAGGAAAAAGAAGCTCCCGCCACACCCGGCGACCACGATCCTTGCCCCGCATTCACCGCTATCGACCGCAAATACGAATCCCTTCGCGAAGAGATCTATGCGGCGCAGGCGGCATCCTTTGAGTCGCCCACGCTTCCCGATCTCGTCAATTTCGTGGTCAATTACGCGCGCGATTCGCGCCTGCATCTTTCCTACACACCCGAGGACATCGCAACCTTCGTAGCCGGACTCGGCGCGACCCGACTGACGATCCTTCAGGGTATGAGCGGTACGGGTAAAACGAGCCTCCCGAAGATCTTTGCCGAGGCGATCCTCGGCACCTGCGACCTGGTCGAAGTCGAGTCGGCTTGGCGCGATAAAAACGAGCTTCTCGGCTATTACAATGAATTCAGCAGAACTTACACACCCAAAAAGTTCACGCAGGCACTCTACCGCGCCCGCCTGCTTCCCGAACGCCCCACCTTTATCGTTCTTGACGAGATGAACCTCTCGCGAATCGAATATTATTTCTCGGATTTCCTTTCGCTTATGGAAAATGAGGAGGACAAACGCGCGATCAAGCTTCTCGGTACTCCCCTCTACCGCAAGCGCGGCAGCTCGAGATACCGCTACCTGGGTCTGAGTGACGGACTTTCGATCCGGATTCCCGCTAACGTCTGGTTTATCGGCACAGCAAACCGCGACGAAAGCACCTTCGAGATCAGCGACAAGGTCTATGACCGCGCTCACACGATGAATTTCAACAAGCGTGCGCCGAAGGTCCGCGCGCATTCCGATCCGATACCGCAGAAATTTATCTCGGCGCAAACTCTGCTTGACCTCTTCAGCGAAGCAAAGAACTCGGTTTATTTCGATATTGAGTCCTCTCCCGTCATCGGTCGGGTAGAGACGCTTCTTGAACCCTATAACATCTCCTTCGGAAATCGAATAGCGAATCAGATCGAGGACTTCGTCCGGATCTACGCCGCTTGCTTCGGCGGGGGCGAAAGGGCAATGGCGGACGGACTTGAAAGAATTCTTCTCTCAAAGATCGTTGCAAAGCTTGAGTTCAAGAGCGTTGAAGATAAGGACGAGCTCGCTGCCGAGTTTGAACGCCTCGGTCTCAACCGTTGCCGCGATTTCGTTCTGAGCCTCAATGAGGACTGATAAAATGAGCGACCTCGGTTACCGTAAATTGTTTCTCCCCCAGCCCGTCCGATATGCCGATTTCGACCTGCTGACGCAGACCGATCTCAATCTATTTGCCTTGCGCGAGGATATTGACCTCGATTCGCTTGAAGCGAAACTCGACAGAATAGTTTCCGCGCTTCCCGCGCTCAGGCATATTTTCTCCGCGCCGATCATACGTCTGCGCGACACGGGCGAAATACTGCCCGTTGAGGCAGTTCGGGTTATGAATAACAAGACCCTCGCGCATATTTCCGTTCACAGCGAGCTGTGGCAGAACGTCAAGGACGGTCAACTCATTCCGCGCAAGCTGATGTCGGTAAGGCAGGAGGACGATTACGTTCTGTATGAAAATATCGTTTTTGTGCGGACGGTCGATGCAATTCTGCGCCTGACTGCGGCAAATCTTGCCGTTTTGCGCGATATGCTCTATGCAAACCGCGAAATGCGTTTCAATCTTCTTGAACGCGAGAATCACCCGTCCTATTTCCTCGCCCTCGGCAAGCTCCACACGGGATATTTGCGCGATTACGACAAATATCTGCTGCCGATACGGCGTTGCTTTGATAAGCTGAGTATTATCGAGCGCACGCTCACCTCGCGCCTTTCGATGACGGTCTACAAAAAATGCAAAAAGAGCAAGGCACATCTTACTCTCAAGCGCACGAATATTTTCCGTTCGCAAAAGGATTACCGCAAGCTCTATTCGCTTGCCAAATATCTTTCGGACATCGGGGAGGCTGATCTTTCGGAGGCGGGACTTGTAAAGGAAGAGGAATATTCTCTCTTCTGCGCAATGCTCTGTGTTTTTGCCGCAGGACATTTTAATTTCAAATTCGACAAACATCAAACTATAGATTTTACAAATATCGACACTTCCGCCCGCTTCGGCGATTGGTTGCTCAACGTCAAGGCGGTCGGGAAGGGAATTATGCTCGAAGTCAAGAAGGAGAAAGAGTATAAAATTTTCCTTTCGCCTCTGCGCGATTACCAAAATAACGCCGACGAGAGCGTTACGGTAACTCCCGACGGGAACGATTCGCTCCGTCTGAGTCTTTACGACATCGATTCCTTCCGCAGAATACAGCAAATGCTGATGCGCGCGATGGTGTATGCAGATGAGAAACGCGAGCTCTGCCCCTTCTGCGGAAACTCACTCATAAAAGAAGAAAATTTTTATGAGTGCGGCAGATGCAGAACGGTCATTGAAGAAAAAACCTGCCCCGAAACGGGCAAAACATATTTCTCGACCGCCATTCGGGATCTCGCACGGAAGTCCCGCGGTGAGGGAATGTACTATTACAAAAATATCACCCCGATTTCGGACGATGGCACACCTCTCTGTCCGATTTGCGGAAAGGAGCATTGAAATGAAGATCACAGAAATCAAAAAAGAGATACTGATGGCTCTCCCTTATAGGGAAAAGTATGATTTTGTCTGCGGTGATATCATCGACGACGGTATGAGCGCACCCGTTGCGCTCCTGCTCGGCGGAAATCCGAACAACGCGCGCCACCGCGCACTTGCGGCGGCAGAGCTCTATCTTTCGGGTCGAGTGCCCTTCATCGTGCCCAGCGGCGGCGTTAAATGGGATATCGAGGGCGAGATGATCAGCGAATCGCACTATATGAAGCGTGTCCTTATGGAGGCAGGTGTGCCCGAGGAGGCTATCATTCTCGAAAATCAGGCAACCACCACCGTTGAGAATATGATCTTTGGCACTCTGCAGATATACCGCAAGCTGAAATTCGGGAAGGTCGATCACGTCATCATCGTCACCTCCGAGGCGCACATGAAGCGCAGTATGGCACTCGCAAAGGCATTTATGCCGCGAATGCTCACTTTCTCCGCCTATCCCGCATTCCACAACGCCCCCACCGATGAATGGTTCGAATCAGAGAAAAACCTCAAAGCACTTGACACCGAGGTCCGACTTCTCAAAGACCTCGCGGATAGCGGAGTGATTGAGGATATAGAGGTAGAATATAATAAGGGTTAATCGCGCTTCGCGCGAGTGATAATCTTGCTTCGCAAGAATGATAATCCGCCAAAGGCGGAATGATAATTTGCCCTTCGGGCAAAATAAAAGGTAATTTTTCTCGCGTTGCTCAAAAAATAATAAAAATGAAACCTCGTTAGGATGAAAAAACTCATCTAACGAGGTTTTTAATATTAATGATTTTCGCCTCGGCGAAAATCTTCCTTTATTCTCGCGAAGCGAGATTATCATTCGGCGAAGCCGACGATCATTCCGCCGAAGGCGGATCATCATTCGAGCGAAGCGAGATTTATCTATATTCGGTTAAACGCATTCTCTCAAACTGTTCCTCCGGCGCTCCGTATTCCTGCATAACCGAAGCCATAAGTCTGCAAAGCCTGTCGACAGTCTCGGGCTCGGTATCGACGATGTTGTTCTCCTGCGCGTAGTCGCTCTGGTGGTCGAAGAGGCGGTCCTCCATCTCCCAATCGTAAAGGTAGATGTAGCGCATATTCTTGCCCGCGTTGTCACGGACGATGTCGGCGGGGATCTTGTAAACGGGGAAGCGTGTCCAGGGTAGGAAGCGTCCGCACTCGATCAGAGCGGGGTCGGTAAGACGGTCGGCGTCGTAAAAGCGCTTGTTGTGCGCGAGCGAGGTCGTATAGACGTTCAAAGGCCGGTTATCCTCTGTCGGCGAGCGCATATAGGTAAATCGCCCATCGGTGACGTTCATCTGTTTTCCGAAAAGACCGAAGATCGCGCCTTCGCGCAGCTTTTCAACGTCGCCGTTCACGAGAGGGATCAGCGATTTTCCGTGCAGAGGGTTCTTGCAAACCTCTTCGGGAGTCGAGCCGTAAAGCTCAACGAGGGTCGGCAGGATGTCGATATTCTGCGTCAGCGAATTGATCCGCTCACCCGCGTGCGCGTCACCCGGCAGATGGAGCACGAAGGGAATATGGAAGACCTCGTTGTAGGCGGGCATATAGTTTTTCGCGAGATAATTGTGCTCGCCGAGCATATATCCGTGGTCGGTGGTGTAAATGAGGGCGGTATCTTCCCACA
This sequence comes from Eubacteriales bacterium, assembly GCA_045535375.1. Taxonomy (GTDB): domain Bacteria; phylum Bacillota; class Clostridia; order Oscillospirales; family CAG-272; genus CAG-390. Next base: position 2,960 of record JAZSLM010000063.1, on the reverse strand, counting down.
AATTGTATTTGTCCATAACGTCAAGCAGTCTGCCGAAGTAGGTGTCGACCATCAGAAGCAGCGCGAGATAACGGCGCTTGACGTGCTCGAGCTGGTCGGGCGTGACTCCCGCAAGATCGACCTGACGGTATTCGGGCCACATATAGAGCGCGCCGTCGTAATCGTCACCGATCAAATCGAGATATTTCTGCGGCACGTCAAAGGGCTCGTGCGGGTCGAAGGGCTCGATCCAAAGCAGAAAATCATCGCATCCGCGGTGCTCCTCGAGCCAATCCGCCGCCTCGGTGATCGTCACCGCGGAGGGATAACGGCTCTCGTCGGCGCAAAAATCCTTGCGGTTGCGCCAATATTGCTTGTTCATCGTGCCGATGTGCTCGGGCGGTTCCACCGCGCCAAGCTTCGAGCGGTTGACGTCGGTTTCCTGTCCTCGATGGCAGACCCAGCTGTTAAATCTCTGGCAATATTCGCCGCCGCCTGTTTCGAGATAATGGTAATGATCGGTTTCCATGTGGCTGAAAACTCCGAGCCTGCCGAGAACGGCGGGCATCGTGTCATCGATCGGCTCGATGGGACCCCAATTTCGCTCAAGAAAGTTGACGCGACCCGTCATAATGTCGCGCCGTGCAGGCATACATGGCGCCGAGGCGGTGAAATGGTTGTCAAAAATGACCGAACGCGCGGCAAGTCGCTCAAGATTCGGCAGCTTCAGTCCGCTTTCGTTGTAAAGCGACAAAAATCTGCGGTTGACCGAGTCGGAGAGAAAAAGAATACTCTTCATTGGAATTACCTCTTGTGATGTTGAATAAATTATATCATATTCGTCGGATTTTGTCAATCATTCAATAAAGACTGAAAGTTTTTGAAGATTCTAAAGAAACTTTTTTCAAAAAGTTTCTTTAGCCGCCCTCCGCAGAGGGCGGAATTTCTCCCTGCGCTTCAAGCCGGCGGCGCCCCTGCCGACGGCTTGGTCTTAAAAAAGAGCATCCAAGGATGCTCTTTTTTAAGACACTATTTAATTCTGTTCTTCAAATACCCCGGCAGATAGAAAAGTCCCGGCAAAATCGCGTAAAGCAGATATGCAAGAACCGTCGTCACACCGTCGGAAAGTCCGCCGAAAAGCGCGGGCAGAAAGAAGGAATTGCATTTGAAGAACATATAATCCGATCCGATGGGTGAGAAATTGACGATATTTGCGGGGATCGATATTATCAGCATCGGCACGGCGGGGAGAATGAGTTCCCAAAATTTCATAATACCGTTGTAGCGGTGATAGCCCGATATCAGCATCACCAACATCGAAAAGAGCATCGTTCCGTGGTAAAAAAGCGTGTGGAAGCCCATAAAGGAGATGCAGGAATAGTTTGAAAGTACGTTTGCCGGGTACACAAAATTGATCGCCGCGCCGAGAAGTCCCATCGTGAAGAGATAACCGCACGCCGCAAGTTTGACCCTTCGGTTTTTCGAAAAACAAAATGGAAGAGAATAGAGATAGACGCTGCAGGGATAGAGCGGCAGAACTCCGCCGACCTCGAAGCGCACCGCCTCTCCGCAAAATGCCTCGTAAAGTGTTTTCACGACCTCGAAGATCACAAAAAACGCCCAAAGTGACAGAAGAAGATTCTTTTGTGAGCTTTCCGACTTTTTTGCAACGCGGAAAGCGGAATAAATGATAGCCGCCAAAAGGCAGGCGGAAAATATCAGATGAAGCGGAGAAAAAAGCCGCCCGGGCAGGTCAAGTCCGCCGAGAAAGTCCTTGTGTGTGAAGAAATTGTCAATTAACCTGATCATTTTTTGCCTCGAAAAATAAATGTGATGTCGGGTGTATTATAGCACAATAAATAGAATTTGTCAACACGAAAAAGGTCGCCTCGCGGGGCGACCTTTGGATTTATTGATAATATACGCTGTATTTGGTTACGCCGTCGATGGTCTCGCCGTCGATCTGCAAGGGGCGCGGAGAATCAAACTCGACCGTGATCTTCTTGCCCGAGCGGACGTCGACCTTCTTTTCGTTCTTGACGTGCTCACCCTTGAAGAGGGATGGGAAGATGATGAGGGTCTGCAGTTTGCCCGTGTCGTGGAAAACGCATGTGGAAACGACACCCTTGCCGTTCAGTCTGTCCTGCACGGGGCAGGGCATCATGCCTCCGCCGTAATAGCGGCCGTTCATACCCGAGGCAAGCCATATTCTCTTATAACGGCGAGTGTCGCCGTCAACGGTCACACTTCCGCCGCAGGTCTTGTATTTGCCGAGAAGACCCTTGATCGCGATCGCTGTGTAGTTTATCTTCTTTGCGTTTTCCGTTTTCAGCTTGTCGCCGACAAGACAGCAATAGCCGTCAATGCCGTATCCGACACCGTTGAGCACCTTGTACTTTTTGCCGTTTACCTCGCAAACGGGGAGGCTTTCTATGTATTGGTTGATAAGGATCGGCTCTTTCTGCTCGGAAAGCTCAAGATCGCGCAGAAAATCGTTGCCCGATCCCGATGCCATGTAATAAATGTCGCCGTGAGGAATTCCGTCTATCCCGTTGATAAAGCGGTTGAGCGTGCCGTCGCCGCCGCAGACAATGATCGACGCATCCGCCTTGTTCGCAAGAAAATCCGCGTAAGAGGAGATATCCGTCATCGCAACGATCTCGGCGGAGTCATATTTAAGGCTCCTTGCCGTAGCCTCACTCATTCCGTTGCCCGCGTAGGGGTTGTAAAGTATATAATATTTAGTTTCCATTTGAACCTCTCGCTTTCATATTTTACCAATATATATTATACACGATAAAACTCAACTGTTTTTCACGTTAATGTCAATTATTGTTGATTTGCAGAGAGAAAATGGAAGCGGGGAAATAGTGGCTAGTGGCTAGTGGAAGGTAGAAATTTTCTCACTGCGTTCGAAAATTATTTCTATAATTTTGTTCGGTTTTGATGAGGTTTCATGCAACTAATAATTTTACAACTCA
>JAZSLM010000101.1:0-22660 GCA_045535375.1 Eubacteriales bacterium | reverse complement strand
TCACCTAAAAATTAAGGCTTTGAGGTCGGAGATTTTTTGGCTGACAAATATTTGTCAGCAGCAGGCAAACGCCGCAGATTGTATATTAATACTATCAAGGCGTTTAACGAACTGATGGCGAATATTTGTCGCCAAAAAACTGGTTCGGATTATTCTTGTCACCAAAAAATGGGGGAGGTGTAGGTATGAGCAAAATTACAGTCAGAATGTTCGGGGATTTTACCATCAGCTATGATGGTGTGACCGTTTCCGATTCCGACAACAGATCGAAAAAATTATGGCTTTTGCTTGCCTATCTTTTGTATAACCGTGGCCGCGTGCTGAAGCAGAACGAGCTTATCGAGCTTCTCTGGAGTGAAAATGAGCGCGGCGCTAATCCCACGGGTGCGCTTAAAACGCTTTTCTACCGCCTGCGCGGTGAGCTTGACAAGCTCTTTGACGGCGCGGGAAAGCTGCTTATCGTGAGCAGAAATAACGGATATATCTGGAACAGTGCTTTTGAGGTCGAGCTTGACTGCGAGGCCTTCAGTGAGCTTGGACGTGCGATCTCCGAGCGCGGCGACGACGCGATCGAGGAGACCGTAGCTATGCTGCGCCTTCACGGCGGAGAGTTTTTGTCGCGCCTTAAGGACGAATTCTGGGTAATGCCGATCGCCACCTACTACCATAACGAATACATCATGCACTGTCTGCGCGTCTTCCCCCTGCTTTTAGAGGCGGGCAGATATGAAGAGATAGTTGAATTCTGCAAGGTCGCCACTGTTATCGAGCCCTTCGACGACGGGATCCACGGCTACTATATGCGCGCATACATAGCTCTCGGCAAGCAGGACCGCGCCGTTGAGATCTATCAGAAATACAGCGACCGTCTGCTCTCCGAGCTCGGAATCATCCCCGCCGACGAGATCCGCGAGATCTACCGCGAGGCGATAAAGAGCAACAACGACCACGCGCTGACCGTTGACGCTCTCCGCGGACAGTTGAAGGAGGAAAGCACCTCCACCGGCGCGCTCGTCTGCGAATACGATTTCTTCCGCATCCTTTATTTCTCGATGGCTCGCTCGGTAATGCGAAGCGGTATTGCCGTTCACCTCGTGCTTATGACGATACACGGCAAGCGCGGCGCAGAGCTTGAGACCAAGAAGAGAGAAAAGCTTATGGCTAACCTCGAGGATACCATTCGCCATTCGCTCCGCCGCGGAGATTCCGCGTCGAGATGCTCGGCTTCGCAGTACGTGATCATGCTCCCCCGCGCGAATTACGAAAACAGCTGCATGGTTTGCGAGAGGATCCTCAAGGCATATAACAAGAATTATTCATATCCCGACGCCGAGTTCAGATACGAGGTGTTCCCGATCCAGCCCGACGAGAAGGAGAACTTCCAATGGATGAACGGATGAGGACCCCGCTTTTTGCCGAATACGAGCACAAGGCATCCCCCTGCCTTATGCTCGGATGCGCGGCATCGATCGAGGCGTTTCTCGGCTACTCCCGCGGTGAGCTTGCGGAAAAAAGCTTCCGCGATCTGATCGACCCCGCCGTGGCAGAGGAAAAAACGGCGCTTCTGATCTCATCGATCGAAAACGGCGGCGAGGTCGAGATGATAATCCCGATGATGACAAAGACGGGCGAGCGCGTAAGCGTTTTGGCGCGCGGCAGGGAAGAGGGCGGATCGGTCCGCGGCATCCTTGTCAGATGCGAAAAGATCAGCGCGCTGATCAAGTCGGAGGAGGCGCAGATCGAGGAATTCCGCGAAAAGCTTTCGGATTCGGAAAGCAGAGTAAGCACTCTCACCGTCCGCGCCGAAAAGGATTCGCTGACGAAGCTCCTCAACGCGGGCACGACGAGAAGCCTCGGCGAGGAATATCTTGCCGAAGGCGAAAAGGAATGCGCCCTCATCGTCATCGACGTTGACGATTTCAAGCAGATAAACGACCGCTACGGTCACATGGTCGGCGACCGCGTGATGTGTTGCGCCGCTTATACCATAAAGAAGCTCTTCCGCGCCTGCGATATCGTGGGACGCGTGGGAGGCGACGAATTCCTCGTCCTGATGAAGGACGTGTCCGACAGAGCGATCGCCGAGCTGCGATGCTCGCAGATAGTCAAAGCGTTTTCCGGGATCGAGTGCGAACAGATGGAGGGGCACACCCTTTCCTGTTCGGTCGGCGCGTCTCTCGCGCCCGCTCACGGAAGCAGCTATGACACCCTCTTCTGCCGCGCCGACGGCGCAATGTACCGCGCAAAAAGAGCCGGCGGAAACAGATTTATTGTAGAAGACTAAAATTTTTTCAGAGAAAACCAAGGAAACACAGCAATGAGCAGAGAATTTAACGGCAAAGTATTTCCGTTATCTTTAAGCCAACTGAATATCCTGAATCTTGAACGCACGCTTGCGGGAACCTCGGTCAACAACATCAGCACGACCGTCAGGATCTCGGGCCGTGTGGATTTTCCTGCGCTTCAGAAGAGCATAAACCTCGTTCTGGCGAGCGATCCCTCACTGCGCACGCGCCTTACCGAAAAGGGCGGCGAGGTCCTGCAGTATCACGCTGACTACGCGCACGAGGAATTTCCCGTCTATGATTTTTCGAACACCTCGAAGGAGGGCATCGAAAACTGGGAAAACGCCGTCACGCGCGAGCTGATACCTCTTTTCTCGGGTCCTCTTTACCGCTTCATCCTCTTCAGGGACAGCGAAAGCGGCGGCGGAGTGCTCGTCAAGCTCCATCACATCATTGCGGACGGCTGGTCGCAGATCATGCTCTGCAACAAGATCGGCAAGACTTATCTCGACGTGCTTTCGGGTGAGGAGCCCGAGCTTCCCGAGACCCCCGATTACGAGCTTCACGTAAAGGAGGAGCAGGATTATATTGCCTCGAAGGCGTACTCGAAGGACGAGCGCTATTGGAAGGAGATCCTTTCGCACGCGGGCGAGCCATCGGTTCTGAAATCGATCAAGGGCGCCGCGGTCAGCCCCGTCGGCAGACGCCAAAGCTTTGAGCTTCCGGAAATAATCAATCACGCGATCTATTCCTATTGCACGGAAAAAAGAGTCGCGCCCTTTGCCGTGTTCTATATGGCTCTTGCCATCTACTTCAAGCGAAGCGGCGGTGCCGATAATTTCACCATCGGCGTGCCGATCTTCAACAGAACCAACTACGAATTCAAGCAGAGCACGGGTATGTTCGTCACGACCCTGCCCTTCTGCAACGAAATAGACGACGAATGGACGCTCAATGACTTCAACGATTCGCTTGCCGAGCGTTGGTTTGAGATGTTGCGCCACCAGAGATATCCCTTCTCGAAGATCTGCGAGCTCGCGGGCAGAGAGGGAAGACTCTTCAACATCGCCCTTTCCTATCAGGACAGCAAGATATACGAGAGCCGCGATGCATCCGTCAGCTTCACGGGACGCTGGCATTATTGCGGATATCAGGCTGAACAGCTGACCATTCACCTTACCAATCTCAAAAACCACCGCCGTTACGCGGTCGATTACGATTATCTTGCGCAGTTCTTTGCGGAGGATGAGATCGCCGCGCTCCACAAGAGCCTCTGCCACATCCTCTCAGAGGCGCTGGCGGAACCCGATAAGCCTATCTATAAGCTGAACGTCCTTTCTCTCGACGAAAAGGAAAAGCTTTTATATACCTTTAATAATACCGACCGCTACCTTACCGAGCGTTCGGTCTACTCGGCGCTGATCGATAACAATTCGCGCCACCTAAATCGCGCCGCAATTATTTATAACGGCGAGCGAATGACCTACGGCTCGCTCTTCTACAAGGCGACTCAGTATGCTTCCGCCCTCTCCGAGATCGATACGGAAGGCGAAAAGCTTGCAGCCGTTCTTTTGCCGCGCCGTTTCGAGCTTCCCGCCGCTATGGTCGGAAGCCTGCAGGCGGGCTATGCCTTCATGCTCCTCTCGCAGAGCCTGCCCGAGGAGAGAATAAGAAAGATACTCGAGCAGAGCCGCGCAACCGCGCTTATCACGGACGCGGACGGTGCTTTGCGCCTCGGTGACGTCGGCATTCCCACTGTTCTTGCAGAGGATATGGACAAGCGCCCCGCGGTGCTTTACAAGAACGCTCCCGATGAGGCGGACGGGGACAAGCTTGCTTACGTCGTTTACACCTCGGGAAGCACGGGCGAGCCCAAGGGCGTTGAGGTCACCGAGCGCAATCTGCTCAACCTCGCGCAGGAAATGGAGACGATCTACGGTCAGGGCGCCGTCCTTTCGGTATGCAACGTCGGTTTCGACGCCTTTATGCTCGAAAGCATCGTCGCGCTTCTTTGCGGCAGAACCATAGTATTCCCCGAGGAGAGCGAGCTTGAGGATCCCGAGCGCCTTGCCGCGCTTATGAACGGCTTTGCCGTCGGATCATTCTCGCTGACACCCTCGCGCCTTTCGGCATATCTGCAAAGCCCCGTTTTCCGCAAGGTCATGTGGAGAATGGAAAGCATCGTTTGCGGCGGCGAGCACTTCCCGCCCGAGCTGCTCAAAAAGCTCAGATCCTGCACGCAGGCAAGAATATACAATCAGTACGGACCTTCCGAAACGGCAGTAGCCGTAAGTATGAAGGAGCTTTCGCGCGCCGAAAAGATCACGGTCGGCTCGCCCATGGGCAACTGCAAGCTTTACGTCCTTGACAGATGGATGAATCCGTTGCCCGTCGGCGGACACGGACGTCTTTTCGTCGGTGGAAAATGCGTCGGACGTGGCTATCGCGGCCGCCCCGAGCTGACGAAAGCCGCATTCCGCGAAAATCCCTTTGTTTCCGACGACAGAATTTACGATACCGGCGATATCGCTTATTGGACTCCCACCGGTGAGGTCGTTCTGACCGGCCGCGCCGACCGTCAGGTCAAGCTCCGCGGTCTGCGCATCGAGCTCTCCGAGGTCTCGGCTTGCGTCGAATCCTTCCCCGGCGTCACCGCGGCTTATGCAAAGATCTGCGATATCGGTTCTTCGCAGGTCCTCGGCGTCTATTACACAGCCGAGCGCGAGATAGGCGACGGCGAGCTTCTCGCTCACACAGCAACCTATCTCCCCGAATATATGATCCCCGCGTTCTTGATGCAGGTTTCAAGCCTTGCCATGAACGCAAACGGCAAGATCGACGAGTCGCGCCTGCCCCTGCCGCAGAATCCCACCTCCGAGTGCGGAGATATCACCGCGGCGTGCGAAAAGGTCCTCGTCATCTTCCGCCGTGTGCTTGATAATGACGAGGTTTACGCGAACAGCGATTACTTCCTCTGCGGCGGCAACTCGCTCAACGCGCTCGAGTGCATTATGGGCATCGAGGAAGATTTCGGCAAAAAGATCCGAGTTGCCGATCTTTACGCGTGCCGCACCGCCGCGCGCCTCTCAAAACTCCTTGACGGCGGATCCTCCGAGGTCATCTCACGCGCAAGGATAAAGAAGTCGCCGAAGCAGTCGGAATATCAGCTCACCCCCATCCAGCAGGGTATCTACGTCCAGACGGTACTCGATCCCGCGGGACTTACCTATAATATGCCCGGTGCGTTTATGCTTGAAAACGCGCCCGACGAAGCACGCCTCGAGGCGGCTTTCAGAACCATTATCGCCGAGGACGCCATCTTCCGCACCGTATTCGTGCAGGGAAGCACGGGTATCGTAGCGCGCATTCTTGATAAGGTAGATTTCGAGCTTGAAAGGATCTCGGCTTCGAGCTATGAGGAGGCGTGCGAGATCTTCTTGCGTCCCTTCGATCTTTGCCGCGCGCCGCTTCTCCGCGCCGCGATCTGGCAGTCGGAGGAGGGCGGATACTGCCTCTTTATCGACAGCCACCACATTATCGGCGACGGAATCAGCACACCCACCGTGCTCTCCCGCCTTGACCGCGCATATGCGGGCAAGCCCTCCGCCCCCGAATTTGATTACTACGACTATATCGAAAGCACCAAGGACGGCGAGGATGATTCAAAGGAACTCGAGTATTGGGCTGACCGCCTGAAGGATATGCCCGAGCCCCTCGCGCTTCCCACCGATGCACCCCGTCCCGCACGCTTTGACTATAACGGCAGCGAGTGCTCCTGCGCGCTTTCTGCCTCCGACAGCCGAGCCGTTGAGGAATACTGCCGCGAGAACGGCTATTCCGAATACGTTCTCTTCCTCGCCGCATACTCGCTGCTTCTCTCCGCGGTTTCGGGCAAGGACGATATGATCGTCGGCACTCCCGTCGCGGGACGCGATATCGCGGGCACCTCCGCGATCTGCGGTCCCTTCATCAACACGCTTCCTCTCCGTCTTTCTCCGAAGAAGGAGTTGACGGTTTCCGAATGGCTGAAGAGCGTCCGCGCTGAGGTCGCGGGTATGCTCGACCATCAGCGCACTTCGCTTGAGGATATCATTTCCTCCCTCGGCCTCGGCAGAGGCGAGCAGAACGCGCTATACAGCGTGATGCTGACCCAGAGCCCCGTCGACGAGAACGGATTTATGCTCGACGGCTCGAAGATGACCTTCAAGTCTGTGCCCACAGGCAGAGTCAAGATGGATATGATCCTCGAGCTTGCAAAGAAGGAAGGTCAGTATCTCCTTCGCTTCTCCTATGCAAAATCGCTCTTTGAGAGTGAAACTATATCCTTCTGGGGCAGATGCATCACCCAGGCTCTGCGCGAAATGATCAAGGATGGCGCGCGCAGACTTTCGGATATCTCGCTCCTTACCCCCGCGGATAAGGAAAAATATTTCGATGCGCCCAATTACAGTGTCACCCCCTTCATCGACCGCCCCGTGCATCTGATGCTCGGAAGCCGCGCCGAGGCTGACCCCGATGCGGTCGCCGTCATCTGGCACGGCGAGCAGATGACATACGGTCAGCTCGAGCGCCGCGCAAACGCTATTGCGCGCTTCATTGAGCAGAGCGGAGTCGAGGCGGGCAGATGCGTCGCGCTTTGCCTGCGCCGCACGCCCGATATGATCGCGGCGATGTACGGCGTTCTCAAGGCGGGATGTGCATATATGTTCATGCTCGAAAGCTTCCCCGAGGCAAGACTGCGCTATATGCTCGAGATCTCGGATGCCGGAATGCTTCTTTACGACAGCGTCCCCGAGGTGCTTCTCGCGGATACACCCTGTCCCGCATACACACTCCCCGCGGGCGAGTGCGAGTCCTATGAGTGCCGCCCCGTCAGCGACGATATGCTGGCAAACGTGCTCTTCACATCCGGCTCGACCGGCAAGCCCAAGGGCGTAATGCTGCGCCACCGTTCGGTCTCGAATCTGACGGCGCAGATGAAGACGCTCCTTGAACCGATCGAGGGACGCGTTCTTTGCTCGACCAATTCCGTTTTCGATTGCTTCATCGTCGAGACCGTCATCGCCCTCGCGCTCGGACGCACCGTCGTTCTTGCCGACGAGGAGGAGATGATGCTCCCCTGGAAGCTCGGTGCGCTCGTTGAGACCTATCACACCTCGGTCTTCGAGATGACGCCCGCGCGTCTGACTCTCTGCCTTGGCAACGAGGCGTTCTGCCGTGCGGCGAAGCACATCGGAATCGTGCTTCTCGGCGGCGAGGTGGTCACACCCGCACTCCGCGACAAGTTCTATGAGTATTCAAGCGGAAAACTTATGAATATGTACGGCCCCACCGAGGCGACCGTATTTACCACAATGGGACTTATTGAGCCCGGCAAGCATATCACAGTCGGCTCGCCCCTCCAGAATACACGCACCTACGTCCTCGGCGAGGACGGCAAACCGGTGCTTCCCACAGCTGTCGGCGAGCTCTATATCGCGGGCGAATGCCTCTCCGCGGGTTATATCTCGCGCCCCGAGCTGACGGGAGCATCCTATTTCGACGACATCCTCTTCCCGGGCAAAAAGATGTATAAGAGCGGCGACCTCGTGCGCCAGCGCCTTGACGGACGCTTTGATTACATCGGCAGAAAGGACGCGCAGGTCAAGCTCAACGGTCAGCGCGTGGAGCTCACCGAGATCACGGGAGCTATTGAGGGGACGGGACTTGTCCGCCAGGCGGCAACAGTCGCGGTAAGAAAAGCCGACTCCACAATGGAGCTTTGTGCTTTCGCCGTGCCCGCGAGATCCGATATCACGGAATCCGAGATAATTTCGGGAATCAAGCCGATATTGCCCGAATATATGATCCCCTCGAGATTCATAATGCTCGACCAAATGCCCGTGACGGCAACGAATAAGATCGATATGCAGACCCTCCGCGCAATGGCGTCGGACGATAGCGCCCCCGCGCCCGTTTGCGAAAACGTGCCCGCGCCCGTGTCGGTAAACGATCCCATGACCGATTACGTTCTTTCGGTCTGGAATAAGGTGCTCACCGTGCCCGCAACAGATCCCGACCTTTCCTTCTTCAATCAGGGCGGAAGCTCGATGGCGGCGCTGAGCGTGCTCAGCTTCTACTTCAACGACGGCTACGAGCTCGCATTGAGTGATTTCTACCGCGCTCCCACGGCAAGAGAGCAGTCACTTATGCTTGCTTCGGGTACTCCCGCGCAGAAAGCCGAACCCGCGGCAGAGGAAAAGCCTCAAAAGAGCGAATCGCCCCGCGATGCACGCGTGCTGCTGAGCGGTTCCACGGGATTTTTCGGCATCCATCTGCTCCGTGAGCTGATCGAATCGGGTGAGGACAAGGTGGCTTGTCTTATGCGCGACGGCAGCCGCGAGAGAATGAACAAGTATCTTGAATACTATTTCGGCACCGATGCCAAGGAGATCTCGGCGCACGTTGAGATCGTCCGCGGCAATATCGAGGACGCAATGCTCGGTATGAGTGCCGAGGAATACGACGCGCTTGCCTCGAAGATCGAAAAGGTCTGGCACGCCGCCGCCGACGTCCGCCACTACACCTCGGACGAAGAATCCTATATGAAGACCAACGTCGTCGGCACCGAAAATATGCTGAATTTCGCCAAGGCGGCAAACGCTTCCTTCTATCATATCTCGACCTGCAGCATCTCGGGCGAGTCGATGAAGGACGGCAGCCGCGGCGTCAGATTCACGGAGAACGATTACGACATCGGTCAGGTCTGGGAAAACAATATCTACGTCAAGAGCAAATTCCTTGCCGAAGGACTCGTCTTTATGGCAAAGAAGGAGGGCCTTGACGCCAAGATCTTCCGCCTCGGCAGACTCTGCGGCAGAGCATCCGACGGAAAGTTCCAGATCAACCCCTCAACAAACGCATTCTACCTCTTTATGAAGGGATTTGCACAGATAGGCGCGCTCCCCGAGGACGCGGCTGACGTCAAGCTTGACGTTATGCCCATCGACCTCTGCGCAAAGCAGTGCCTCGCCCTTTCATCTTCGGAGGACGGCGTCTTCCATATTATGAATCCCGATCCTCCCGGCTTCGGCGAGATAATGCAGGCTGTCAACGAGGAATGCCTCATAGTAAACAATCTGCAGTTCGGCGAGATCTTCAGGGAAAACTGTCGGAATCTTGACAGCGGACTTCTCGGCTTCATTATGAACAACTGGCGCCTCATCGGCTCGCAGCAGCACGCGGTTGAGGTGACGAACGAAAAGACCGTCGAAGCCCTCAAAAAAGCGGGAACGGTACCGCCCGCATTTTCACTCGAAACGGTACTCAGAGAATTTGGGAAAGGAGAATAAAGGATGATATCCGATCTTTCGGTTGGTATATTTTTGATAGCGCTGTTCGCCATAGTCATTTTCTTCATCTGGAGCAAGCGCGCACAGAAAAAAAGACAGCTTCTCAACAATCTGTTTTTGTGGCTCGCCGCGGCTTATACTTCCTGGATAGTACCGCTTATTATAATGCGATTCGTCCCGACCGACGATTATGAATTCCTTTATATCCTCGACTGTATAATGCAGCCGGGCGGAGCGCTCTGTGCTCCGATCTATCTGGCGATCGCAATAACCTTTGTTTCGGGCAAGGAAAAGATCGCGCGGTGGCTGAACGCATTGTTCATTCTGCCTGTCGCGACGATCCTGATCGCCTGGACCAACCCGCTCCACCATCTGTACTACGAGAATTTTTCGGTCATCAGAAGCGAGATCGTCTTCGGACCCTACATTATCGTCAGCGGCGCGCTCAACTACGTCTTCCTCGTTGCGGCGATAGTGTATATGATCCGCTTCGGACTCAAAAACAAAAGCGCGCTTTATTGGAAGCAATGCCTGCTTCTGACGCTGAGCGGTCTTTGCCCGCTTGCCGTGAGTATGTATGCCACCTTCAGCGGCAAAGAAGTATCGATAGCGGCAACTCCCCTCGGATTTATGGTCACGCTCGTGCTTTGCGGCACTGCCATTTTCCGCCTTCATATGCTGGATATCCGACCGATAGCGACGGAGCATATCCTCAACGCGATGTCGGACAGCTACCTGGTACTTTCGGATTCGGGGCTCGTCATCAAGTATAACAAGAGCTTTGACGATCTTTTCGCAAAGGAATACGGTATCACCGTCAGCAAAAAGCTGACCGACTGCATCAAGCAGGAGGATCTGGCTCAGAAGAGCCCGGTCTACAATATGCTCTCGGCGCTCGAGTCGAGCCGCCAGGGCGGAACGCATATCTCCTACGAGCAGGCAGTGACCTTCGCCGGCGGTGAGACCCCCATCAAGAAATACTTCGTTGTTGATACCTCTCCGCTGGAGATAAACGGACAGATCTCGGGTTTCGTTATAATCTTCAAGGATATCACCCAGCTCCGCGACAGTATGAAGCGTCTTCAGGACAGCCAGGAGCGAATGATGGAGCAGGAGCGTTTCGCCTTCCTCGGTCAGATGATCGGCGGTCTGGCGCATAACCTCAAAACTCCCATCATGAGCATTTCGGGATGCATATCGGCGGCAGAGGCGCTCGTTGAGGAATGCCTCGACAGCCTTGGCGACGAGGACGTCACCGAGGACGATTTCCGCGAGATATACGGCGAGATGCGCGATTGGTTCACAAAAGTCAAGGATTCCACCGCGTATATGTCGGATATCATCACGGCGATCAAGGGTCAGGCGGCTAACATCAGCACCGACGACAAGGTGACCTTCACCATCGACGCAATGATCAAGCGTTGCCGCCTGCTTATGAGACACGAGCTTTTGGGCAGCGGATGCAATCTTGTGATCAACTGCCCCAAGGACGAGGAGATCTCGCTTGAGGGAGATATCAACAATCTCGTCCAGGTAATCGGCAACCTGCTTTCGAACTCGATCTTCGCCCAGAAGCAGAAGGGCGGCGGAGATATCGAGATCGAGGTCTGCCACGATGAAGTAAATCTTAAAATCATTGTCAAGGACCGCGGATGCGGTATCAGCCCGAACGTTCTTGACAAGCTGTTCAAATCAATGGTAACAAACAAGGGAACCATGGGCACGGGACTCGGACTTTACATCTCGAACGCCGTTATCAGAAGCAAGTTCAACGGCGAGATGTGGGGCGAGAACCGCGAGGGCGGCGGCAGCATCTTCGGAATCGCCATCCCGCTTGAATCGGTTCACATTCGCAAAATCTGAAGAGGTCAACTAAAACATGAGAAAAAGTAAAATTGCGGCACCTGCGCAAATTTCCATCCTCACGGTGGATGACGACCCTATTATCACTTCCACGATCCAGGATTATTTCCGACGCTCGGGCTACGACGTCGATATCGAAAATAATCCCGTGGATGCTATCGAAAAGGTAAGAAACGGAAACTACGATATTCTGCTTCTCGACTTCCTCATGACTCCCATCTGCGGAGACCAGGTCGTTGAGGAGATCAGAAAGTTCAACAAGGATCTGTTCATCGTTCTTCTGACGGGCCACAAGAGTATGGCTCCCCCCATCAAGACGATCCGCCTGCTCGATATTCAGGGTTATTATGAAAAGGACGACCGCTTCGACCAGCTCGAGCTGCTCGTTGAATCCTGCGTCAAGTCGATCAAGCAGCTGCGCACCATCCGCGAGTATCAGGACGACGCGGCGCGCGCGTATATCCAGACGATCGACACCCTCCGCTTCGTCGTTGAAAAGCGCGATAAGGACACCTGCGGTCACTCGGAGCGCGTTTCAAAGCTCAGCGAGGCGCTGGCACACGAGCTCTGCCTTGCTCCCGACGTCGTTGAAAAGATCCGCCTTTCGGGACTCTTCCACGATATCGGAAAGATCGCGGTGCCCGATGCGGTCCTCCTCAAAAACGGTAAGCTCGATGACGATGAATTTTCGCAGATCAAAAAGCACCCCGTTGACGGCGAAAATATTCTGAGATCCTATACGCCCTTTGAATCCCTGCTCCCGATAGTCAAGAGCCATCACGAGCGCGTTGACGGACGCGGCTATCCCGATGGGCTTGCGGGCAAGGATATTCCGATCGGCGCGCGCGTCATCGCGGTTGCCGACTCCTTCGATGCGATGGTATCGAACCGTACATACCGCAAGGGACTCGACTTTGACGTCGCGGTTGCCGAACTTGAAAGATGCAAGGGCGCGCAATTTGACGAAACGGTGGTAAATGCATTTATGCGTCTGGTTGACAGCATGGGACGTGATGAATTTATAAAGACCTATTGCTCTCACACCGATGATGACGGAGAATAATAAAAATGAAAAAATATCCCCTTAATGAAGTTGAATACTATTCGACCTTCAGGGAAATGATTGAAGCTCTGCCCGATGGAAGGGAAAATTGCCCGGGTATCTCCTGGTTCACCCGAAAGGGAGAGGAAAACGGAGTTACGCTTGGCAAGCTGAGAGATGACGTGCGCGGACTTGCGGCATATTTTGTCAAGTCCGGCCTTGCAGGCAAGCATATTGCCATCCTCGGCGAAAACAGTTACGAGTGGATCCTCGTATATTTTGCCGCTGCGTATTGCGGCGCCGTTGCCGTTTGCGTTGATATCGAGCAGCCGGACGATACGATCGTTCAGATGCTCTCGATGGCGGACGTCAGCGCGATATTCTGCATTGATCCGATACGCGATATCTGCGCGCGCTTCGCGGGCGAGGATATCAGGATCACGGCTCTCGCTCCCGAGCCCGTAGCCGCTCTTATCCGAGAGGGTGCGGGGTTCAACTCCTTCCCCGAGGTCAACGGCGATATGACCGCCGCCATCGTTTTCACCTCGGGAACGATGAATTATTCAAAGCCCGTAATGCTTTCGCAGTCCGCGATACTGACAAACGCCTCCGACGCGCTTGCAAACGTCGCGATCGGTGAAAGAGCTTTTACCTCGCTTCCTTTTTATCATACTTACGGCTTGACCTGCTCGGTGCTTTCGATGCTCATCGGCCGCGCGCACCTTTATATCAACGGCAACCTCAAAACCGTTATGCGCGATATTATGCTCGCAGATCCGCACACGATGCTCACCGTGCCGCTTATGCTCGAGACCATCTATGCAAAGCTGTGGCAGACGGCGGAGGAGTCGGGCAAGGCAAAGAACCTGCGCAAGCTCCTTGATATGAAGAAGTCTTTGTCCGCGCTCGGCTTCAGAAAGCCCGGCAAGACTCTCGACGCTCTGCGTGAAAAGTGCTTCGGCACCATCAAGCTGATCATCTGCGGCGGCGCGCATATGAATGCCGCGATAATGCAGGATTTCGGCGTTATGGGCGTGACCGTCGTTCAGGGCTACGGCATCACCGAGTGCGCTCCCCTGGTCAGCGTCAACAGAAACAAGGCGAACAAGTTCGACTCCGTCGGTCTTGTCACCAAAAACTGCGAGGTCAAGATCGAGGACGGCGAGATACTCGTCCGCGGCAAGAACGTGATGCAGGGATATTATAAATTCCCCGAGCTGACACGCGAGGCAATGCGCGGCGAATGGTTCGCCACCGGCGACGTCGGATATATGGACCGCGACGGCTTCCTTTACATAACCGGCAGAAAAAAGAACCTTATCGTTTTCAGAAACGGCAAGAAGGTCTCCCCAGAAAAGCTTGAGGAGAAGCTCAAGGCGATCCCGCTCGTCGGCGACGTTGTAGTATACGGCGCTGTCAGCGGTGTTTCGACCGACGACGTTCAGGTCGCCGCAAGCATCTATCCCAACAAGGAAAAATGCGCGAATATGACGTCCTATGAGATCCTCGAGGCTCTTCAGAATCATATCAATATCATCAACCGCGAACTTCCTCTCTATCAGCAAATACAGATGGTCAGCATCAGGGAGCAGGAATTCTCAAAAACCGCGCTTCAGAAGATCAAGCGCCATCTTGTATAGGTAGGTAATATAATAATGGAAGAACGTCTTTTCAAATTTATTTGCGACGTCGTTTATAAGGTCACGGGCAAGAAGGGTCTTGTTATGGACACCGATTTCGTCAAGGATCTCGGACTTTCCTCCTTCGACGTTATGAACATTGTTTGCGCCTTTGAGGATCATTTTGATATCGATATCCCCAGCCGCGACGTGTGGAAGCTCCACCACGTCAAGGACGTTATCGATTACATGATCGCAAAGGGAATAACCGAAGTATGATCCCCTCGGAGATACTCATCTGTATTCTGAAAGAAGATAAGGATAGGAAGACCGACGGGGCGGTAAAGATGCTGGCTCAAAAAGCTCTCGGAGAAGAAGTCGGCGAGATCGCGCGAAGCGAGCGCGGAAAGCCGTATTTTCCACAGCGACAGGATCTGTTTTTGAGCGTCAGCCACTCGGGCGGATATTTCGTCTGCGCGTTTTCTCCCTGCGAGATCGGCATCGACCTGCAGGAGATGCGCCATCTTCGCGGTGAAACGCCCGAAAGCGCAGTCCCGCGTCTGAACAAGATGGCAAAACGCTTTTTCCACCCCGCGGAGGCAGAATACGTCGGCGCGGATACCTATCAGCGTTTTTTCCGCATCTGGACGGCAAAGGAAGCCTATGTCAAAATGACGGGGCAGGGAATCGACAACGATTTTTCCTCTCTCTGCGTCCTCCCCGAAGGCGGACTTCCCGTAATGACGGAAGATCCTGCTTCCTGGGAAGCCCTCGGAGCCCACTTCACGCAAGCCGATCTGCTTCCGGGATACTCCTTCTGTATCTGCTCAAAATCAGCACACAACCACAAGATATTGTGCCGGTGACCCCAAACAAACGCAAAGTTTTCCACAACGACAAAAATATTTTCGACTTTTTTCGATTTTTTCGAAAAAACTTTGAAATACAAGGGTTTTGTAACCGATTTTGTGACCGTCATAAGGTATAATATGGACAACTAAACTTGGGAAGGTATTATCTTATGACAACGCAAGTGTATGGAAATAACATTTTCCGAACCACGATCATATGTGTAGATGAATACGTTAATAAAGTTCCGGTAGGAAGAATATATAATGCTTATTACGAGGAAGGAGTTGCCTTTCACGGCGTCATCGAGCTTTTGCTGATCATTGACGGTATGCTCGAGGGTATGAACTGGCCGCAGGCATATTCAAGCCACAGGCTTTTCCGCACCCCCGAAGAGGCTCGTATGCCGGAGAAAACTGCGGTAGATACCAAGGAGGGCAAGGCGGGCACGTTCTCACTCCGCATCCTCTTCCGCCAGAATGCAAGCTGGCAGGGTTCTCTCTCCTGGCTTGAGGGAAAACAGGAAGAAAGCTTCCGCAGCGTATTTGAGCTGATCCTGCTTATCAACAGCGCGCTCGGATCGGGTAAGGAATGATCAAAACCGAATATTGAAAATAACCTTTTGCAAATCGGCAAAGGGTTATTTTTTTATTGGAATTATAAAAAAATTATGGTAAGTTACAAAATCTTTGAAAATATCTAAAAATATAACCAAAAGTGTAACCGCGCGGTGATATAATGTAGTCACAATAAAGGAAGTTTACCTATAAAGGAGATAAATGTTATGAAGAAAGCTGTTTCGATGATCCTTGCAGTCTGCATGATCCTTGGCGTTATGGTATTCGGCGCTTCCGCCAATATCGCAATCGACTGGACCGCTAATGAAATAGTTCTCAATACAGCAGAGGATTTCGCGGCGTTTGCGGCTGTCACACAGAACAAGCACGCCGAATATAACACCGCAAACGGATTCGACGTTACCTTCGCGGGCAAGAGCGTAAAGCTCGGCGCGGATATTGACATGAAGGATATCGCATTCTTCAGCCGTAACGCAGAGGGCGAGATCGTAAGCGATCTCCGCATCCCCAAGTTCAACGGTGCCTTCAACGGCTGTGGCAAATCGATCAAGAACGTATCTTACGTCGACGAATGCACTTCCGCAACCGATGAGCTCCCTCTCGGAATCTTCATCGAGCTTGACGGCAGCATCGAAAACGTTACCGTTGACGGCATCAGAGTAAAGATCTCGGCACCCACCCGCTTCGCAGGTCTTATCAGCGATTATTCCTACCAGCAGGCAGGCTCCTACGTAAAGAGCTGCACCGTAAAGAACGTTATGATCGATGCCGACGCCGGCAAGCTCGTTTTCGGCGGTATGTTCTGGAAGGTTCTCGGCAATCCCGTTATCACCGATTGCCACGTTGAAAACCTCATTGTCGATACCGAAGTTGCTCTCAGCGGCTCGAACACCGGCAGATGCGGCGGTTTCTTTGCAACCGGCGGCGAGGGCGGAAGTGTTTTTGACTCCTGCAGCGTAAAGAATTTCGTGATCTACACCTCCTCCGTTATCAACTACGTCGGCGGCTTTGTCGGCGGAACCGGCGGAGTAACCTACAAGAATTGCTCTGTTGACGGTTTTACCGTCAATATGGAAAATAAGACGAAGACTCACAGAAGCGTCAGCGGATTCATTTCTTATACCGAAGGCAACGGTTGGAATTGCCCCATCGTTATCGAAAACTGTCACGTAAGCGGCCTTGATCTCGATCTCGGCGCGTCTTCCACCTCCACCGATAAGCTCGGCAACGGCGGTTTCATCGGATTCATGAATAACACCTATGCCGGCTTTACCGTAAACGGTTGCTCGGCTGAAGGCTCCATCAAGGTTGCGGGCGATATGACCACGGGCGGCTTCATCGCACAGCCCTACAAGCTCCCCGCAAAGGTAGTTTTCACCGACTGCAAGGCAGACGTTGACGTAAGCACCAACGGCTTCGCGGGCGGATTCACCGGCGTGTACGCTCCCCTGAACAAGAACACTCTTACATATGCCAACTGCACCGCATCGGGCGACGTTTTCGGCAACGAGAGCGAAGGTTCCTTCCTTGATTCCGACGAAGCGACCATCGACGGCATCATCGGCGGTACCTACTCCTTCGATCCCGAGGACGGCGACGTCAACGGTATGGCAGCAGACTACCGCGCGCTTGACAACGGCGACGAAACCTACACCGTATTCTGTGCATTCGGCAAGAATGTCGTAAAGACCACCTTCTACCGCCTCAACGAAAACGGCGAATACGAGGCATTCCGCACCGTAGAGATCTTCGAAGGCACCTCCTTCACCGAGAATGCACACGATAACTACGCATCCGGCGACGAATACAGATTCGACGGCGGCCTTGCAACTATCAACTCCGAGGCAGAGGCAAAGACTCCCTCTCACTACAGCTTCAAGCTCTGGGCAAGCGAGCCTTTTGGTAATATCCTTGCACTCAACAACTCTATCGCAGTAAACGAAAACATGAGCGTTTACGCGCAGTACGATACCGTTATCGATCCCGTAAAGCGTTCCTTCTCCGGCAAGGTGTATCTTGACGGTATCCCCGCAAGCGGATTTGATTTCATCCTCGAGCAGGACGGAAAGACTGTTGCAACCGCAACCTCCGAGAACGGCACATTCTCCTTCGGTTCTGTAGAATTTGATGCTGAAGGCAGATACACTTTCGAGATCAGCCAGATCATCCCCGCCGACCGGGGCAATATCAACTATGACGAAAATACCGTAACCGTTATCATTACCGTTTCCCTCAACAATGACGGCACCCGTTACGTAGCATCCACCGCTATCAAGAGCGCAAGCAGCGTTTCCTTCTACAACGAAACTGTTCCCGAGGAAACTACTGAGGCTCCCGAAGAGACTACCGCAGCTCCCGAGGAGACCACTGCAGTTCCCGAAGAGACCACCGCAGCTCCCGAGGAGACCACCGCAGCTCCCGAGGAGACCACCGAGGCTCCCGAAGAGACCACCGAGGCTCCCGAAGAGACCACCGAGGCTCCCGAAGAGACCACCGAGGCTCCCGAAGAGACCACCGAGGCTCCCGAAGAGACCACCGAAGCTCCCGAGGAGACCACCGAAGCTCCCGAAGTAACTACCGAGCCCGAGGAAGAGATCACCGAGGAGCCCACTCCTCTCGATCCGACCCCCGAGACCACTGAGGTTCCCGAAGAGACCACTGAGGTTCCCGAAGAGACTACCGAGCCTGAGGAGACCACCGAGCCTGAGGAAGAGATCACCGATCCCGAGATCCCGCTCGCTCCCAACCCCGAGACCGGCGACGGTTCCGTGATCGTCATCGTTCTTGCAGCCGCTTCCATCGCGTGCGCATTCATCTGCATCAAGAGAAGAGAAGTAAGCGAGGAATAAAATAAAATATTTTACCGCCCAAGGCTTGGCTTTGGGCGGTTTTTCTTGCTTTTGCTCTTTACAAAATAGGAAGATTGTGGTATACTTATTATGTATTTTTATCCAACTGTAAAACTGCGTTTTACAGTTGATCCCGCGCGCTTATCGCCGCTTGCCAAAATCGAGGATTTGGGCAGCTCCCCTCGGCTCGTGAACTCGCTTTGCTCGTTTTGAAGGTGTTTTTTCGTCGGCAAAGCCGTCAAAAAAACGCATCTTATTATATTTTTGGGAGGTTTGGTTTTGAAAAACAACAACCTTAAGGCGTGGCTTTATCTGCTTCCCGCCATTCTCTTTCTGGGGGCTTTTATGGTCTATCCGCTCGTGGACGTGTTTATCTACTCCTTCGAGGAGGGATACAACTCCGCGTCGCAGACTTTCTTCGGCACGGGATTCTATAACTATCAATACATACTGCGCGATCCCTATTTCCTGCAGGCGGTGAAGAATACCTTCATTCTCGTCATCATCACCGTGCCGGTATCTACGGGACTCTCGCTCCTCATTTCCGTCGCGCTTGCGTCGATCGAGAAATTGCGCAAGCTCTTCCAGACCGTTTATTTTCTCCCCTACGTCACCAACACCCTCGCGGTCGGACTTGTTTTTATGATCCTTTTCAAAAAAACGGCGTACACGGACGGTATGGTGAATCTCCTGATCAACTTCTTCGGCGGTCCCTCCGTTGACTTTATCGACGGTCCCTATTGGGCAAAGATGCTCGTTCTCTGCATCTACACCGTATGGATCGTTATGCCCTTCAAGATTTTGATTTTGACAAGCGCGCTTGCCTCGGTCAATCAGAATTATTACGACGCCGCCCGCGTTGACGGCACCACGAAGTGGCGTATGTTCTCGAAGATCACGCTCCCGATGATCTCGCCCACGCTCTTTTACCTCATCATCACCGGCTTTATCGGCGCATTCAAAGCGTATAGCGACGCCGTTGCCCTTTTCGGCACCGACCTCAACGCCGCAAAGATGAACACCATCGTCGGCTACGTTTACGATATGCTCTACGGCAACAGCGGCGGCTTCCCGTCCTATGCCTCCGCCGCGGCGATCATTCTCTTTATCATCGTGCTCACCATAACGTGCATCAACCTGCTTATCAGCAAGAAGCACGTTCATTATTGAGAGGGGGATAGAAATGCAGGAAAAAATCTTCCGCCAAAAGCTTTTGAAGATCGCGGTATACGTTCTGCTCGTTTTCTGGGCGCTCGTCGTGCTTTTCCCCTTTTATTGGATGCTGTTGACCTCGGTCAAGAGCTACGGCTCCTATAACGCCGAGTTCATCCCGAAATTCTTCACGCTTTCGCCCACCTTCGAAAACTATATTTCCGCATTTTCCGCGGTTCCGCTGGCAAAATACTTCCTCAACACCGTCATTTTCACCGTCGTGACCACTGCGCTGATGCTCGTCATCGCGATCCCCTCGGCGTACGCATTTGCAAGACTTGAATTCAAGGGCAAAAATCTGCTCTTCCTTTCCTTCCTCGCGCTGATGATGATCCCGACGGAGCTTGTGGTCATCACGAATTTCACCACGATCACCAATCTTGAGCTGCGAAATACATTTGCGGGACTCATCCTCCCCTCGGCGGCTTCGGTGTTCTATATCTACCTACTCAAAGAAAACTTCGAGCAGGTTCCGAACGAGCTCTATCTCGCCGCCAAGGTCGACGGCACCACGGATTTCAAATATCTGATGAAGGTTCTCGTGCCCATCTGCCGTCCCACGGTCGTCACGGTGACGATCCTGAAGGTCATCGAGTGCTGGAACTCCTACGTCTGGCCGCGACTTATCACCGATAATCAGGCGTACTATCTCGTTTCAAACGGCATCCAGGAGATCCGCGAGAACGGTTTTGGCCGCGAAAATATCCCCGCGATGATGGCGGCGGTCGTCGTTATCTCGCTGCCTCTGATAGTTCTGTTCCTTGTTTTCCGCAACAAGATCATGGCGGGCGTTGCGAGAGGAGGTACAAAGGGATGAGAAGGTTCATTTGTGCATTTATCGCCCTCGTCCTCTGCCTTTGCACTCTTTCGGGCTGTCACGGCTCAAAAAGACAGGAGCTTTTCGAGATCCCCGAGGAATTCGACTCCTCGAAGCAGTATGAGATCACCTTTTGGGCGAAAAACGATACCAACCTGACGCAGGTTGCGATCTACAAAAAGGCTGTCGCCGATTTCGAGGCACTTTACCCGAATATCAAGGTGACTCTCCGCCTTTATACCGACTACGGCAGGATCTACGGCGACGTCATCACAAACATCGCAACCGGCACCACGCCGAACGTCTGCATCACCTATCCCGACCACATCGCCACCTATCTGACGGGTGACAACACCGTCGTTCCGCTTGACGAGCTTATGGCGGACGAAAGATTCGGTCTCGGCGGAAGCGAGGTTCGCTTCGAGTCGCCGAAAAAGGATGAAATTATCGAAAAATACCTCGCCGAGGGCATGATCGGCGACGAGCATTACGCAATTCCGTTCCTCCGCTCGACCGAGGCTTGCTACGTCAACAAGACTTTTGTTGAAAAGCTCGGCTTCACTCTGCCCGAGACCCTGACCTGGGATTTCATCTGGCAGGTATGCCGGAAGGCTGTCGAAAAGGATGCCGAGGGTAATTACCTCGTCAACGGTCAGAAGACCCTCATCCCCTGCATCTATAAGTCGACCGACAACATGATGATCCAGATTCTTCGCCAGCAGGGCGCGGATTATTCCACCGCCGAGGGCGAGATCGGGCTCTTTAACGATACCGCAAAGGAATTTCTCCTTGACCTTGCCGACCACACAGCAAACGGCGAGTTTTCCACCTTCAAAATTTCGTCTTATCCCGCAAACTTCCTCAACGCCGGTCAGTGCATCTTCGCGATCGATTCGACAGCGGGTGCGACCTGGATGGGCTCGGATGCGCCTCTGGTCGACATCGCCGAGGACAGAATCGTCAAATTCGAAACGGCTGTTATGACCGTCCCGCAGTTTGACGTCGAAAACCCGACCATGATCTCGCAGGGACCCTCGGTCTGCATCTTCAATAAGCCCGATGACGGCGAAGTGCTTGCTTCCTGGCTCTTTGCGCAGTATCTCTTGACCAATGACGTGCAGATCGCGTACGCGCAGACCGAAGGCTACGTTCCCGTAACGAGCAAGGCGCAAAATTCGCCCGAATACCTCGATTATCTCTCGCGCGAGGGTGAAGATGGCGATATGTATTACGATATCAAGCTCAAAGCGACCAAGCTTACGCTCGATCATACCGAAAAGACCTTCGTCACCCCCGTATTCAACGGCTCGGCGTCGCTCCGAAACGCGGCGGGTCAGTTGATCGAGGAGGTCACCAAGGCGACCAGAAGGGGAAGAACGGTTGACGATGCCTATATTGATTCGCTTTACGAGGAAATGATCTCGCTTCACCGCCTTGACGGCATCGGAGCCCACAGCGGCGAGAGGGCAGAGCTCGGCGAGCTTCCGCCCACAGCAATAGGATTGCTGTCTGCAATTGCGGCTGCTTGGGTATTTATCGGTATTTATGTCTTTATCGGAGCACTGAAAAAGAGAAAAAATCAAGGAAACACTTGACTTTTGGCAAAATTAGGTGTATAATGATATCCGTAAAAACTTTATTAAAAATCTTTTACGAAAAAAGGAGAATGAAAATGAAAAAGTTTTTAGCAGTACTTATGATCCTTTGCATGGCAGTATCGCTTTTCGCTTGCGCTGAAAAGTTCGACCCCGCAAAGAAGTCCGAGGGCGTTATGACCTATGCCGAGTACGACGCAGCCGCTATGGATGCTGAAGTCGTTATTGAGGCTTACGTTCAGGCTACCCAGTCCTGGTGGGACAACAAGATCACCGCTTACCTTCAGGATCCCGACGGCGCATACTTCTGCTATGAGATGGCTTGCTCCGAAGAGGACGCAGCTAAGCTGACCAAGGGCACCAAGATCAAGGTTACCGGCACCAAGGGCGCTTGGGCAGGCGAAGTTGAGATCATGGACGCTACCTTCGAGTTCGTTGAGAGCGAGGCGTGGGTCGCAGAGGCTACCGACGTTACCGCGCTTCTCGGCAAGGAAGAGCTCATCAAGCACCAGAACAAGTTCGTTACCTTCAAGGGTCTTTCCGTTGTTAAGGTTGAGTATAAGAACGGCGAGCCCGGCGACGATGTCTACGTAACCGTTTCCAAGGACGGCGCAGAGTAC
>JAZSLM010000033.1:0-11381 GCA_045535375.1 Eubacteriales bacterium | reverse complement strand
TAATAGAACGCATCATATTCAAGCGTATGGACGTTCTTTCCGAGTACTATCTCCGTAAGACCATAACAGTGAGCAAACGCCGCCTGCTTTATCACTTCAAGACTTTCGGGCATCGTTACCTTTGTGAGAAGCTTATTATCTTCGAACGCATCCTTACCGACGGTCTTTGTGCCTTCGAGTATAGAATAGCTTTCATCTGCCTTTGCTTTGGGATAAGCAAGCAGAGTATCGCCCGTCGCATTGGCATTTCTCGGGTCTGCAGTATACAGCACCCCGTCTGCCGAGGTGAACACGGGATTCCCGTCCTCGACTATGATCTCTGTCAAGGTATCCTTGAACATCATATTTGCGGGAATGAATGCAGCATTCTTGGGTACGATCAAGGTCTTCAGCGGAGAGCCGCTCAGCGTACCTGAGGTCGATGTCAGAACGTCGTCAAGCGCGGGCGACAGTGTCAGACTCTCGAGCGCGGTGCAGTAATAGAAGGCATAAGCATCCAATTCCTGCACGTCGGGACCCATATCGATGGACTTCAGATTTGCACAGTGGCTGAAAGCCTCGTAGCGGATCTCCTTTACTCCCGCCGCGATCTCCACCGAAGTCAGATTGTTGCAATTATAAAAAGCATATTCACCGATGGCAGTCACGTAGCAATCACTCGGCACGGTGTAATCCGTGATCGGACTGTTTTGCGGCATACACACCAAAGTAAGATCGGTGGCAGAGTTTTCTCTTCTGAAAAGAACGCCGTCACGGCTATAGTACCAGGTGTTTTCCGGGTCGGCGACGATCTGCTGCAGAGTGGAAATTTTAAAAAAATTCTCCGCCACGCTGACAACGCTCGGTCCGAGCACCAGCGTGGTCAGATTTTCACAACCGTAAAAAGCAGAGCCGGCCACCGCGACAGGCGTATCTCCGTCCGGGAGATGAACGGTTGTCAGAGCGGCAGCACCGTAGGCGATGTTGTTATCTATTGATACCACGTTCTTGCCAAGGTACAGCTCTGTCATAGTCGTGTTGTTCCTGAACGCACCGTTTGCGATTGCGGTAACGCTATCGGGCACTCTCACCACGGTGTCATCGCCCGTGTATGCGGTCAGAACGCCATTTTCGATAACGAAGCCGTCAGTGATGCCCGTGGCGTATGCAGGTGCCGCCAGACCGAATGCCATTGCAATCGCAAGGACGGCGGCAATTATTTTATTATAATATCGAAGCATATCTTCCTCCGTTCCTTAAGAAAACGGGCGGTTGGCGGTCGTTTATGACCGTCACCGCCCGTTTTACGCTGACTATTTATTTGATGATCTTAAATTTGCCAATAATAGGAAGCTCTTTAGCCTTACCGTTCAGCGCGTTGATGATTCCGATAACGGCGAGAACGGTAATCAGGATGCTCGCAATAGGAGCAATGATCCAACCGAGTATGGGGATCACCAGAACCACTCCCGATGCAATAGCCGCAAGGAAAAGTACAAGCCCCTGATTGGTGTGGTATTTGGCAAAAGGCGAATCCTTTGCCGCAAGGAGAGGAATAAGGAAGATTATGTAAGCAAGTACTGCCATTAACTTATTCTTCTCAATATCAGCAGCGTCAAACTCTTCCGTTGTATCCGCGGTGTTATTGAGTGACGCGACCTTATCGGAAAGATCGTTCTTCTTTTCTTCCGCTTGGGGCTGTACGGGCTCGCTCGGAGCTCCTACGGTGTTACCGCAGTTTGAGCAGAATTTTGCCCCTTCCTCCATCTTTGTTCCGCATTTTTCACAGAATGCCATAATTAATTTCTCCTTTATATTATTTTTGGGCATATGCCCGCAAATTATCCGCCAAAGCCGCCAATTCCGAAGCCTTCAAACAATGAGCCGAGATCCAATCCCGCGAGATCGCCTAACGAACCGATAAGGAAATATACCGCGATCGAGATGATGGCAGAGAGGATAAGTCCCACAAGTACCCAAATCAGAATTGCACGGGCAAAATGCTTGAG
Source organism: Eubacteriales bacterium (assembly GCA_045535375.1). GTDB lineage: Bacteria > Bacillota > Clostridia > Oscillospirales > CAG-272 > CAG-390. The sequence goes on along the minus strand of JAZSLM010000033.1, from coordinate 9,393 downwards.
ATTCTTATTTTTTGCCGCAAAGCCCATAATAAGGCAAACAAGGAATCCTATTACAGGCAGCGCGTAAAGAAACATCAGCCAAAAATATGCACCCGTGCCGACTACCTTGTCGGTCTTATCACTTGCGCTTGCAGGTACCGCCTGCGGAGAGGCATATACCGTCTGCTGAGGCGGCTGAACATACTGCGGTTGAGCATACTGCTGTGCGGGTTGGGTATATTGCTGCCTCAAAGGCTCCTGAACGTACTGAGGTTGAGGCTGAGGTTGGGGTTGAGGCTGAGGCTGAGGCTGAGGCTGGGGCTGAGGCTGAGGTTGGGGCTGAGGCTGAGGCTGAGGTTGGGAAACGGGAGATTCGGTCGGAGCCGCCCCTCTCGGAGTTCCGCAAGATGTGCAGAAAGCCGCGCCATCAGCAAGTACGCTTCCGCACTTCATACATACGTCCTCTTTGACAGTTTCTTTTACGGGCTCTTCTTCAGGTTGCCGGACAACGACCACTTCCTCGGGTGCTTTTGATCCGCAGTTGGTGCAGAACGCCGCACCGGGTGCTATATCCGCACCGCATTGATCACATTTTTTTGGCATAATAACACCTCCGTATTATTCATTCGGTAACATATCCGCAGTTATTCCTGCATCCGCCAAACTCTTGACCGAGGTATCGTATTTAACGACCTCGATAATGGTAAACGCGTTCTGTGCAAAGAGCAATCCCGTATCGCGGCTCAGCCAGTATTCGGCCGTGCTCTGAGTGGAGGTTATTTTGATACACTGCGAGCCGGCTATCGTCTTTGTCGTTGACTGATCTTCCACCATATAGTTCGACTTTGTATAAAAGAGATAGTCCATAGAACTCTTCAAAGCCTTATCTACGCCGTATCTGTCAAGTACTTTATCCGCCTTTATCCACATGATCGAGTCGCCTAAGTTCATACCGTTATATCTCGTCCAGGTCTTTGCGGATGCATCGTACTTGAAATAGGTCTTCGACAATGCGCCGGAATCAAAATAGTAATCCTCGCCGATCTTGGTTACCTTATAGGTAATTTTGCTGTCGGGATTTGATGAATATGCGTACGTATATTCAATATAGGCGTTTGTCGGAAGTGTAAAGCCCGGTCCCTCGTATTTTTCATAATCAACGTAAAAGGTTCCGTAATTCTCGCCAAACGAAAGCGAGACTTCTACCTGATCGTAGTTATCGAAGATCATCGAGTACTTAGCTCTTTCTGATGTCTTGGTAGTTTCCTCAAAGCCTGCGGCGCGCATTGCGGCGCACCAAGTCTCAACCGCTTCGGTATCAAGGTTATTTCTGATGTAAATGTAGTTGTTCTCGACGTCAAAGACACGGCGGGGGGCTTCCGCTATTGCGGGAAGCAGCGCAGCAAACTCAGCACCGTATTGTGTCTTTATGTGCTCTGCAGGCCATTCAAGACCCGTGAGCTCTTCCTTTTCAACCGTGATCGTAAGCCGTCCGCCGTAGCTGTCGTATTCCGCGGAAACGTTTGCATAGAGCCCGTTTCCGAGATCCTTTACATAGATGTATTCATCTGTATAGTCGCCCGCGGTCTTCGCATAGCCTGCGCTCTCGATCGATGCAAGCCAAGGATCAAGCTCCTCTTCCTCGGTCCAGGTCATATATACCGCGATGTGATCGAGATATTCCGAATATTCTCCCGGCTGCTCGTTTTTATATTCCGAGACTTCAAGCTCTTTGTAGTTGCCGCTGTAAGCGGGAAGAGCGATCGCCTTGCCGAAGAAAGCGTCTATCTGATCGCTCGGCCAAGCAGGGAGAAGGCTTCTGTCTGTGTAATGGTAAGCAAATTCAACGTACTGCATACCGTCAAGGTCATAAAGCTCAAGCTCGAAATATCTGCTCTCATCACTGTTGTCGATCCATTGGAGCACCGCCTCGGGTCCCCAGCTTTCTGCCTCGCCCTCGACCATCGTATAACCCGACAGTTGAGAGCTAAGAGCATCTGCAAGCGCCAGAAAGTTTTCTTCATTGAGATTTGCACTTCCGTTGAGGAGCATTCCGCCGTACTGAGCCTTTGCGCCGTCATTTGAAAGCGAGGGAAGTCCCACCGAGGTAACGAACGAAGGAAATTCGAGCTTTACGCCGGAATACTTTTCGATCTCCTTTATAAATTCGGTAGGACCCGACGTCATTCCCTCTATCAGCTCGTTATCGGTCATTGAAAAGGCGATCGTAAGCAGGTCGCCCTCCATTGCAATAACGGCGCCGTAAAGAACCTTATCCGTCGTGCGAGAGTAGGTAAGTGTATCCTCATTGGCTTCCCAGGAGGAAAAAGCCGAAGCGATATCCGCAAAAAATTCCTCCGCATTCACCTTGGGCTCGGTCATCGTAACCATATACATCGACATGCTCGAGCCGCCAATGGTTGCGCCCGCGTATTCCTCGGCTTCGGGAAGCGTGATCTTTACGCCGAAAACGTCTTTGATATTTTTCTCTATAGTTTCCTTGTTGTCTGAATCCTCGATGTTTTCAAAACCTTCCTGTGCCTCACCGAAGTCCTCGGAATCTTTACCGCCTCCGAGATCACAAGAGACCATCGAAAACAACATAAACGCCACTATTAAAAACGTCAATATTTTTCTCATTGTATTTTTCTCCAATTCAAAACGCTGTTACTTACCCTGCCACTCTTCCTCTGCGCCTTCATTTTCGGAGGTCACGATATCAGCGCCAGAGGGAATATCGATCTTATAGGGAGTTTCAAATTTCTTGCAGGTAAATTCTGTACTTCCCGAGCCCTCGGCACCTGCAGAAGCGCCGAGCTTCCAGGAAAGGCACATACCGGTTTCAATATCTATGCAGAAGGTATATTCCATACCGTATCCGAAAAGTCCGATAGAGTAGGAGAATTGATCACATTCTCTGCCCGCCACCTTTTCGCTCGTCTTCTTCATAGGCGCGCCCTCGAACATTTTATAATTCCCGAGGTAGCCGAAAAGCGCGATCGTGTAGTAGGAACAGCTTTCTTCCATCTGCTCTCGGGTGATGCCTGCTTCTTCATAGACGGTCTCTGTCATCAGCCACTTACCATCCTCCTGTTTGGTGTATGTAACTGCTTTGGTATCGTCCGAGAAATCAACGATAAGCTCATCGCCGTCGCCGCAATAATAAAAAGCGGTGGGGGTTTCGGCATAGATGATCTTTTCGGCGGTGGGAGTTTCGCCTGTTTCGATATTTACGATGCTCATTTCTATGTAAATACCGTCCTCTTCCCTCATCTTCTTGAGATTTTCTTCCATTTTCTCATAGTCGTAATCCATTGTTACACCCTCGTTGCCGCCCGTGAGTATCGATTCGAGATCGCAGGACGTAAGCGAGAGCAGCATAATAGCCGCGAGTAAAAGCGCAAACAGTCTTTTCATAGTATTTTACTTCCTTTCTTATTTGAGTTTTGCTCCGCAGGAGGTACAGAATGCCGCTGTGGGAGCATTTTTGGTGCCGCACTGACCGCAGAAAACGGGGCTCTCTGCATTTGCAGTCGGAGCGGGAGGCGGTGAGGCGGTTACAGTCTGCGGCTGAACGTATTCGAAAGCAGGAGCAGCAGCTGCCGCAGCTCCCGCATAAGCCATCTCGGGGTTTTCTTCCTTTCCCTTATTGAAGAGTTCCTTGAATTTGCCCGAAAGTCCGCAAAGCTTTTCATAAAGATCAAAAGTGATCTCGGTCGTCTGTGCCGCTTCCATATAACCCGCCATAGTCTGGCAGAGTATAAAGCTGTCAAGGAACGCAAACTTGACCACCCATGTAAGCAGGCATGAGATAAGGAATGCAAGCAGTCCGCTCCAATCAAATACTCTGAAAAGCAGACCGATCGGGATAAAGATGACAATTACGGTCAGAATGACGGCAAGGATAACCTTGAGCATCGTCTTTGCCGCGTTTCCAAGCAGTTTTTTGATATTCTGTGCATAAACTACAACACCGTCACATGCGCTTTCAAATGCACCCTGTTCTTTCTTGTAGAATGTATAGCCAAGACAGCATTCGTCCACGTATCCCAAAGAGAGCTCGACAAAGAATTTTGCAAGGTCCGCAACCTTATCCATACCGGGTATAAAATCCAGGAAATCCGCAACCTTGCCAATACCTCGCTGGATCTGCTTTACAGCACCGCTGACCAGCTTATCTACCGCAAAAAATACGTTTGAGGTGACAAATCGCTCCTTGACGTTGCCTATGCCGTATTTTACCTGATTTGCGGGAACCTCACCCGTGACAGCCGCTTCGGCAATGACGGAAATATGCCCTGCCTTGACCATATATCCGAGATAGTGCATCACTGCAAAACGAACAACTCCGACAGCTCCGCACCAGATAAGAAATCCTACAACAATACCTCCGTCACCGAAAAGATAGCCGATTCCAAGACAAAGTGCAAGAATAATGCCGAGGATCAGCACCATAGCTCCGCCGAGCAAGAGCTTTGCCCAACAAAAAGGCAGTGTTTTAATGAATAATTTTCCTGCTTTCATAAAAAGTAACCTCCGTTATTATCTGAATAAACTTTTAAAATTAAATGCTTGAGTAGGCTCGGTTTTTACATAATCGAAACCGCCCACAGGCTCGCCGACCGAAAAATAGATAGTTGGGGACTCCGCGCCTCCCTCGAAGCAATGCTCCGTGTCTGCACGGTAGCAAACATCTCCTATTTTTTTAAAAAGTATTTCCTCCGAAGGATACTGCCCGGCAGGGCGGAATCCTTCAGCTCGCAAAAGTGCTCGGTAATCTTCCACTGCTTTCTGCGCCAAATAGTTATTCGGGAAAGTAACGCAAAACCACAGATAACCGTCGTCCTGCTCAATGCAAGGGTCACTTCCGCCGAGATTCCATTTAGGATAAGCGGGAAGCTTTGCATCCCACTCTGCCATAACGCCTGCAAATTGTGCAGCAGCTCTTTGTTCCTCGGCTATCGCAGAGGGAAGTTTAGTGCCGCACGCACTGCAAAATTTCATTCCGAGATCATTCTGCTTACCGCAACTTGTGCAGACAGCACTTTCGGCAAGTGTCTGATCGGGCAACCTTGTACCACAACGGGGACAGAATTTGTTGTCCGCAGTTGCCGCCGTTTCGCAGGATGGGCATATCTTCATATTTTTGCTCACCTCTGTCACATATCCTTGCGCTGCGCGCTCAAGATTTGCCATTGCACCCTCGAATCCGCCGGGGGTGCTTTGAACTGTTTGATTATTTGATGCCGAATCAAGCCTTGCAGCTGTCTTATTTGCAAGCTCGGTCGCCTTGGGTTCGACCGCTGTGCGCACTGCCTTACCGACAGCCTGACTCACGCCGCGGCTGATTCCGCGCTTTATTGCTCTTTCAAGAAAACTCAACTCTTTTCCTCCTTTTCGTTTTTGAGCTTAAGGCACTCGATGCATATTCCCTGCTCATCTGCGAAGCAATCATCGCAGACCCGTCTGCCGCAGACGGGACAGAGGTTAAAAAAGATGAGAACCTCTTTGTTTGCTCTTTCGTATGCGTCCCCATGATCGCTTAGCCACAAAAGCTCCCGCGCTCGCCGTTCGGAGGCACTTATAAAAAGCTTGGGTTTAAACGGCGGCTTGAAGCTGTAGCTGACTGCTTTGACAGGCTTTGCGCATAGATCGCAAAAAAACGTGAATTTGAATGATTCGAGATCCGAATCATCCTGATATTTTTTTGTTACAGGTTCTAACATTGCTGCCTCCTTTCACGGGATATATAAACACGGCCTGACGCTATCCTTTAACGGATGACCGCTTTTATGACTTAATTATACCAAAAAAAACGCAAAAAAAGTACCTACCGCAGGGGGGTAAAGCGGTAGGTACTGTGTATTTTTTGAATAATTTATTGCTTTTTTATGACTTTCGAAGCTTGCTATCGATTTTAATGAAAAGCTCGTCCTTGTTTGCAACGCCAAGCTTACCGTAGATCCTTCCCGCGTTGTCCTTGACTGTGGAGATGCTTATTCCAAGGTAATAACCGATCTCGCTCTGTTTTTTACCCTTGAGCAACTCGCAGAAAACTTCGAGCTCGCGGTTGGTCAACAGATGAGTTTCAGCGGTAGCGGCAACGATCTTTTCGATCTCCTCGTCGGTGTATCTCGTCTTAACGATCTTGGCTGTCACCGTAGATATGGCACTCGGTACGGGCGCATCCGTGGGAGTAACGGGGATCGGCTCGTTTTCTTTTCTTCTGCGGAGAATGAAGAACCAAACCGCGCCGCCTACTATCAAGAGGACAACGGCGGAGATAACGATCACGGGAACGACGGGAAACTCGGAGGGAGGTGTGATCTCAATCGGTGTATAAAAAGCATAGTAGGTGGTATCTCCAACGTGACTGTACAGAGCATCGTCCGTAAGGCGTTCTCCCTTGCCGTCGGGCAAGGTAAACCAACCGACGAAGGTGTATCCGTCCTTTTCAAGGGCTTCGGGGAAAGAGATCGGCAAACCGAAATCACAGCTGACCTTTCGCTGCATTTCTCCCGAGACGAACGTGACCTCGTATGTGTTCGGTATCCAAAAGGCGTACAGATCCACAAAATCAGAGCCGCCGCCCACAAAGAGCAAGGTGTCGGTGATATAGTCGCGCCCATCAGCGAATTGCCAACGGTCAAAGGTATAGCCATCCTTTCGGTATTCGGGAAGGGTGGGTATCTCTCCGTAGCCGACCGTGACGGTATCCTTTACCTCTCCGTCCACAAGGAAACGGTAGGTCATATCGGAACGGGCATTGTTGCCTGCGTGGAAAACGCCGTGGCGGTTATCAAAGCGGTTACCCGAGACGCCCTCCAAAGCATCGCCGTCGATCTCCACGCTGCCCTCCATATGCTCATAAGGATCGCCCAAGTGATTGGTCTCAGTCATGTAACAGTATTGATTTGCCTCGCTCGGCATCGCTTCTGTGCGACCTTCGCCGTGAAGGGCACATCCGAACAAGGAAAGGCGTTCCGCATCGTATTCCTTCATAGCAGGCGTGTTGCCCGACAAGGTGGAGAGAACCAGGAAGGTCTTGCCCACACCTCCGCTACCGATCTCCGCTTGGTTTTCGGATATGTAAAGCGCGCCGCCGGATGCGGCAGTATTGTTTGCGATCGTGCCGTTGACAACGGTAACGAGGTTATTGCCGTAATTCTCATTCCAAATACCGCCTCCGTTCTCGGTTGCACGATTGCCCGAGATCACACAGCCGTCCAGTACGCTTTCGGTGTAAGAAAGCGCAATGCCTCCGCCGTTTCTGGCTTGGTTATCGAAAACGTAACAGTTCTTCATATGGAGCGTTCCGCGCCCCACGTAGACACCGCCGCCCTTGGTCAGCGTATCGGGATAGAAATTCTCAAAGCGGTTTCCGCTGATCTTGCAGTTTTCAAGGGTAACGGTCGCCTGATCTGCCCATATCGCGCCGCCGTAACCCGATACGTTGCGGCAAAGCTCGCAGTTTTTCATATAAAGAAAGATATTGCCCGCGCCGGAAAGATAAATCGCACCGCCGTAGCCGCCTGCGTTGGCGTTCAGCGAACACTCCTCAAAAGAGACGGACAAACGGTGACCTACGCTGTCGGCAGAAGAATAAATGCCGTAGACCGCGCCGCCGTTTGCCATACTGTAACCCGAAAAATCACAGTTTACAAAGGCTGCATCGACACAGCGGGAGAAAAATACCGCCGGGCGGATCTTGGTCGCCGTCATGATCTGTTTCCCCGTAAAGTCGGTATTGTCTATGTCATTCACGCCCGCGAAGGTGATGTTTTCAAAACGGATATGGATGGTGTCCTGTTCAGACGCCCCTCCCATCACGGCAAACGCGCCGCCCGAAAAGACAGCAGGCGTATTCTTACCGCTTTTAATGGTCACGCCCTTAGAAAGTGTCATCCCCATCGGGGAGTAGGCAAATTCGATATCGCCGACAAGGATCGTATCGCCCTCACTTGCATTATGAAGTGCCTCCTTCAGCTCTGACTCTGTGGTGATCAGCTTGGGCTCGGCGGCGAACGCTCCCGTGCTCATCGCCGCAAGCACTGCCGCGACTGCCCAGATCGTCAAAAAAACACATATGACTGTTTTTTTACGGTTCATGTATACACCTCGTCTTTAACAAACATCATCATTGGCTTAATTATAACATAATATATGCTTTTTTTCAATATGTTTGCAAGAAAATGTTGTGTAGATCCAAATCAGGAAGAATCATTTTGCTTTAGTCCCCGATTTTTGCCTTTCGTCCTGGTCCAGTGTAGCATAGCTCTCGCAGCTGTCAACCGTTTAAGTGAAAAAATATCACTGAAAAATGAAATAATCATCGAGAAAGTCAAGTAGCAATACTTGGCTTTTTCTTTATCCACAAGCAATATTTTTTCGTGTACTGAAAACGGACTATACCTCTCGTTGACATCTGCACACCTCACACATAATGATCGTGATTCTCTCCCGACCTATGGTCATGCAAAGTTGATTCGATTTACACACAAACACAAAAGGGAGCTTTACGGCTCCCTAATGTTATGTCATACTGTAAGCCCGCGCTGGCGGGGCATTATTTACTTGCCTTCATTCTCTAAATAAGCTAATAGTGCTTGGCCTTCTAAAGACAGCGATAGTGCTTGAGCCGCTGTTTTTATATAAATATCCGGATACTCAAATTCTGCACTCCAGTTGGCTTCCTCGATTCGTTCAGAAAATCGTAATACCATAATTTTTCCCCAAACTGCTTTTGAATAAATGTCGGTATCGGTACAACTTTCAATAATGATCTCATAATGGCGCAATGAGTTTTCGATAAGCTCATTAAAGAATTCATGACTTGGTTGCTCCGATAGGTTTTCATCAAATGCTAGCTGATACTCCGCAAAGGCCAACCACTCTAAATATTGATAATCCGTTGGATACGCCATGTAGGCTTCTTTTGCCCACCAATAACTACCTCCGTGATCCGGATTGTTTCTATATCTCTGCAATGCGGAATTGTATTTTTCTCGTGCCGAAGCTTCTTTGGATTCTGTTATTCCAAGCAATTCGTCAGCACTAATATAAAAAAGCTTTGTAAGTGGTGCAATTAGAGACAGATCTGGGCATGACTGCCCGCACTCCCACTTTGATACTGCTTGAAAGGAGACGCCGAGATACTCTGCCAACTTTTCTTGAGTCAAATCGTTCTTCTTTCGCATTTCTTTAATTCTTTCGCCAATGGTCATATATGTTACCTCTCTTAGATTGAATCCGGATTCTGCATATAGTATAGCATTAAAAATCACCTTCGTCAATAACTTGCTTTTAGATGGATTTTCAACTTGAAGTTGAAGTCTTTTGCCCCTTTGGCACCGTAGCGTGTGCTTGTCTTATACAAGTCGGCTCGCTGCGCTCGCCGAGACAAGCACACGCCCG
>JAZSLM010000075.1:0-18339 GCA_045535375.1 Eubacteriales bacterium | reverse complement strand
CGGGCTCGTTTGAAAGGTGTTTTTCCGGCGGCAAAGCCCCCGAAAAAACGAATTTTATTATATATTGCCGACATTTACAATTAGTTATATAAAAATAGAAAAGAAGAAAAACAAATGGACTGTAAACTCTATTCCGCTTATCTGAATATTCTTCGCGAGGAGCTTCTGCCCGCTATGGGATGCACCGAGCCGATCGCTCTTGCATACGCGGCGGCATCGGCGCGCGCGCTTCTCGGGAAGATCCCCGAGAGCGTGTACGTCGAGGTCAGCGGCAACCTTATCAAGAACGCGATGGGCGTTACTGTACCGAATACCGACGGAATGCGCGGCATCGAGGCGGCTGTTGCGGCGGGTATCGTTGCGGGTGACGAGAAGAAAATGCTCGAATGTATCGCGTGTGTCGATTGCGCAGACCGCGAAAATATCCGTGCCTACCTTGCAAAAAACATCATAACCGTCGAGCTTTGTGAAAGCGAGCTTGCTTTCGACTGTACCGTAAAGGTCGAAGCCGAGGGCGAGAATGCGCTCATACGTATTGCGAACGCGCACACGAATATCGTCCGCCGCGAGAAGAACGGCGAGGTCATCTGCGATACTCCCGTAACCTGCGAGAGCGAGGACGGAATGTCGTCGCATGAGTGCCTGACGGTTGAAAATATCATCAAATTTGCCGAGGAGGTCGATCTTAACGACGTTGAGTATCTCCTTTCAAGACAGATCGAGTGCAACAGCGCGATCTCGAAGGAAGGACTTATGAATCCCTGGGGTGCTTGCATCGGACAAACTCTTATGTCTGTTGCGGGAGATAATCTTATGAACCGCGCGAAGGCGCGAGCCGCCGCGGGAAGCGACGCGAGAATGAACGGTTGCGCGATGCCCGTCGTTATTCTTTCGGGAAGCGGAAATCAGGGTATGACGGCGTCTCTGCCTGTTATCACGTATGCGGAAGAGCAGGGCAGAACCCGCGAGGAACTTCTGCGCGCGCTTGTGGTTTCAGACCTTTGCACAATACATCTTAAAACATACATAGGCAGACTTTCCGCGTTCTGCGGTGCGGTATGCGCGGGCGCGGGAGCCGGTGCGGGTATCTGTTTCCTTGAAGGGGGCAGAATGCGAGAGGTTGCGCACACTCTTGTCAATGCGCTCGGTATCTCCAGCGGTATCGTCTGCGACGGCGCGAAGGCGTCCTGCGCAGGCAAGATCGCGCTTGCGGTCGAAGCGGGCATTCTCGGCTGGGAGATGTTCAAGAACGGAAAGCAGTTCTACAGCGGTGAGGGCATCATCACAAAGGGCGTCGAGAACACCATCCGCAACGTCGGCATCCTCGGTCACGACGGCATGAAGGCCACCGACCGCACGATCATGGAGATCATGCTCAAAAAGATGTGCTGATTAAGAATTTATAAAGTTTATCTTAACCTGATTGACACGCGCTTACTTTTGGTATATAATAGTATCGAAAGGAAGTGATAACGATGGCTAAGAGAAGATTGGCGGTAGTATTGTGTATCTGCGCGGCGGTCGTTTTGACGTCGGCAGTGCTCGTTTACCGCCATTTTCATATATACAGCGCCGAGGATTTCGGCTTTGAGGATATAAAGAGCCCGAACGATGCTGACGGCGACGGAATTGACGATTATACCGATATGGTCGAGGGTGCGCGGGCGTATGTTGCGACTGATCCGCAATATAAGAGTGCCTATTACGCCGGAGGCTATCCGACCGACGGCTACGGCGTCTGTACCGACGTCATCTGGCAGGCGTTCAAGGCGGCGGGGTATACGCTTAAAGATATGGTTGATGCCGATATTGACGCGCGTCACTCCGCTTATTTCAAAGAGGGCGAGTATTCCGATTCGAATATAGATTTCCGCCGATGCCGCAACCTGCTCGTCTTTTTCCGTGAGCACGCAGAGGAGCTTACGACATCGACCTCGAATCCCGATGACTGGATGCCGGGCGATATCGTACTTTACGACGGTCATATTGCGATCTGCTCCGACCGACGAAACGCCCGCGGTCTGCCCTACATCATCCATCACGGCAATCCCATCGAAAACGCCGTCGAAGCCGATCAGCTCACCACCACCTACGGTGGCGAGATAATAGGGCATTTCAGATATTGTCCGCAATAAAAAAGGAGAAGGAGCCCTTCGGCTCCTTTTCTTACTTATTTATCATACCTCGAAGTGCCTCGAGTGCATCGGTAAGTCCGCCTACAGCGTCGATTATGCCGTAGCGTACGGCTTCCTCGCCCGCAAGAACGCTTCCGATGTCAGTCGCGATCTGATCGGGGCGCATCATAAGCTCACGCAGAGTTTCGGGTTCCGCGCGTGAATTGCGGCTGATGAACCCGATGATCCGCTCCTGCATATCGCGGAAATAGGTGAAGGTCTGCGGTGCGCCAATTACGGTTCCGCTTATGCGGACGGGGTGGATCGTCATCGTTGCGCTCGGCACGATGAAGGATCTTTTTGCCGCCACAGCAAGAGGTACGCCTATAGAATGCCCGCCGCCGAGAACTACCGAAACCGTCGGCTTCGACATGCTGGATATCAGTTCTGCAATGGCGAGTCCCGCTTCTACGTCGCCGCCCATAGTGTTGAGGAGCAACAGCACGCCGTCGGTGTCCTCGTCTTCTTCGAGCGACACGAGTCGGGGTAGGATGTGCTCGTATTTCGTGCTTTTCTGATTCTCGCCCGCGAGATAATGCCCCTCGATCTGCCCGACGATGCACATGCAGTATATCGATTCGCGCGAGTTCTCGGCAAGCACCATCCCGTCGGGCACGTTATCAAGTGTGTTTTCTTGGTTATTTGCTTCGTTTTTATTATCTTCGCTCATTTTTTTCACTCCCGTTTTTTAGTTATTATTTCCGGGAAGTGGGAATATATGCTTGAATCGGAAGAAAAAATGTGATATAATAATTATATATTTGCCAAAAGAGGTACCAAAATGAACGTATGTGAACTTAAACCCGCAAAAGTTTTTGAATATTTCGCGCTGCTTTCGAGCGTACCGCACGGCTCGGGAAATATGAAGCCTATCGCCGACATCTGCGAAAATTTTGCCAAAGAGCGCGGTCTTGAATATTACCGTGACACTTACGATAATATAATCATCAAAAAGCCCGGCACCGCCGGATATGAAAACTCCGAACCCTTGATCCTTCAGGGCCATCTCGATATGGTCTGCGCAAAGGATCCCGATTGCGCGAAGGATATGGCGACCGAGCCGATCGAGCTTTGCGTTGACGGCGACTATCTCCGCGCGCGCGGAACCTCGCTCGGCGGTGACAATATCGTTGCCGTGTCGATGATCATGGCGATACTTGACTCGGACGATATTCCCCATCCTCCGATCGAAGCGGTTTTCACCGTTGACGAGGAGATCGGACTTATCGGCGCGGCGGCACTTGATTTCTCGAACCTGAAAGCAAAGAGAATGATAAACCTCGACTCCGAGGAGGAGGGCGTTTTCACCGTGTGCTGTGCGGGCGGAGTAAGGGTCAATGCGACGATCCCGCTTGAATTTGAGGACGTACCCGCCGACAGCGTTGCCTACAAGATCACTGTTTCGGGACTTATGGGCGGTCACTCGGGTGTTGATATTGACAAGGGCCGCGAGAGCGCGAACAGACTTATCATACGCTTCCTCAAAAAGCTTGGCGAGCGGGTTGAGCTCGGACTTTCCGCGCTTGAGGGCGGTCAGCTTGATAATGTGATCTGCCCCGAGGCGAATGCCGTTATCGTATTCAAGAACGATGAAGGCGATATCGGAAAGCTTCTTGAATCGGTTACGGAATATGATGCGATCTTCAAAAACGAGCTTGCTGCGGGCGATTCGAACATCAAAGTTACCGCAGAGCCGTGTGCACTTCCGACAAGAAGAACCTGTATCTCGGATGCGGGCAGAGCACTTGCCGCTCTCCATGTTCTCCCCTATCATATTCAGCGAATGAGCCGCGATTTTGCAGGTCTCGTTCAGACCTCGCTCAATATGGGAGTGCTCAAGCTGACTGATGCCGAGCTCAAATTTTCCTATTCCGTCCGTTCCTCCATCGCGTCCGAAAAAAATGACCTCGTCGATAAGATCAGCTCGGTCCTTGCACTGTCTTTCCCCGAGGCGAAGATCGACCTCCACGGCGACTATCCCTCTTGGGAGTATAAGCGCGATTCCTCCCTGCGCGGCATTGTTATGGACGCTTACCGCGAGACTACGGGCAAGGATGGCATCGTTGCGGGCACTCACGGCGGACTCGAGTGCGGAATCTTCTCCGAACGAATCCCCGGACTTGACTGCGTTTCGATGGGACCCAACCTCGCCGAGGTCCACTCCCCCCGCGAAATGCTCGATATCCCATCGGTCGGAAGACTCTGGGAGCTTATGAAGGATATCCTTAAAGCTCTCAAATAAATATCGGTATTTTGCCGACACATAAAGAAAGGAAAGTTAATGAAAAAAAGTATTATATTCAGATGTTGCGCAATGCTTCTGTCGGTTCTGTTGCTTCTCTCACTTTCTGCCTGTACCCCAAGCGGTGAAAACGAAAAGACCGATACTCCCGAAGTGACGACGGATGTTGCGCCGGAAACCACCGCTCCTCCCGTTTTGCCAACCGCGCTTGAGTTATTGAAAGAGGCGGAGAACATTGCTGACGGCTATGCCTCGGGCATACAGACTGTAACGAGCAAAATGAAGATCGGTGACGTTATGAGCACAGAACAGATCACGGTCAACGTAAAGAGCGGAGATAATTACAGTGTTTCTGAAGAGACCGACGGTGTTATCTCAAAGGCTATGCGTTTGGAAAATGCTACTCTGTATTACTATGACGAGACATACGGCGCACTCGAGCTGAGCGGCGCGAGTGAAGAAATCTTCGAAGAGCTTCGCGACTCCGGCGATAACAGTGAAATGTTTGATTATTCCGATTCCGAGTGCTATGAAAACGGAGAGGTTGAAAAGATTGCCGACGGATATAACATCAAGATCGGATTTTCTGAGCTTGGAAAGAAAAAGCTTATTGCGTCGATGAATCTCGGTGAGGCAGCCGACGTCAAATTCACGAAGCTTGAGCTTACGGCGAAGATCAATGCCGACGGAAGCTCGGACGAGCAGAAGATCTCGATGGATCTCGAGCTTCGGATGTCGGGAGTCACGGTGACTGCGACGATGGATGCTGAAATGAAGTTTACTAAGGTCAATGAAGCTGTTGAGCTCGGCGGATTGGTCGATGGTGATTATTTGAAATTCGGAAGCTGTGAGCAATTCAAGAAGCTTGTATCTGCAAATGACGGTATGAATGCGCTTTATACGGCGACGCTTCCTTTTTCCTTTGAGCGAATGTTTGAAATGAGCTTCAATTCCTCGTCTGCAAACCCTGTTTCAAAGATCGTTTATGTGAACGGAGCGTTTGATCCCGCAAAGGGAATCAACTATTTGATCGAGCACAAGATTGAGGGGAAGACCTATTCGTATTATTCTGACTTTGATAAAGTCATTGTTGACGAGCACAACGGAAAGGTAGATATCAGACCGGATATTTCTCTTGATGCGCTGATGTCATCCCTGTTCAATGACCTTGCCGCTACCAACCTCGGAACGGTGTATTGCGACAGTGTATCGTATATCAAGGAAGAAAACGGTGTTATTGACTACCGCTTTGCCATCGACGGAGAGATAGCTTCATTGCTTGGTAACGCGTATGTGCAGAATAATCTCGGAGTTACACCTGAGGAGGTCTCATCTCCCGGTGCCTTTTATACCGTGCGTGTCAACGAGGCGGGAAGGATCAACAATATTTCGATTGATCTTACTTTCGTCTTCACTGTAGGAGGAATTAATTATTACGGTAATATATACGATACCGTCGGAGGCATATCGTATGATATACCTGCTATAACGCCTCTTGTTCCTGTTTCGTAAAGTAAAAAAGTGTGCCCTCGACGAAGCATTTGCTTTCTGTCGAGGGCGCTTTTTTATGTTATTTATTGTCCGTTCGGAACGTAGATCCTGAGATGACAAGCTGCCTGCTCATAGATCTGCGAGATGTTGGATTTGGGATTCGAGGAAATGTTCCATACGAGGAAATTGAAGTCGCCGAGGAAGTTTGCATCGAGAACGTAGAAGTTCTGCGTTACCATACCGGGGCGCTTGCCTGTGTATTTTGCATTTTCGGTAACAAATCCTTCAAGGCGATACTGCCATCCTGCGTCAACGATGAATACCGTGCCGACGGGGAGCTCGGAAATCGAATACTTGCGGTCGCAGCAAACGTTCTGCTGATAAGTGCTCGCACTGGATTTCGGAACGACGGTGGATGCATTGCTGGTGGAGTTCCAATACGTGTTCTCGAGATAGTTCCATTTCAGCTGTGTGTATTTGGTAAGATCGATGTTGTAGGTTTTTGCAAGTGTAGTGTCTGCTTCGATGAAGTCAGCGGGGTCGAGCTTGATGGAGGGATCTTCAACGGATGAGTTACCCTCGGGCTTCTTTCCGCTTGTGACGGTAGACTGAGTTACCGCGAGGGGCGTCTTGATGGCTTCCTTGACAGCTTCTTTGGCTGCCTTAAGCATATCGTCTGTGACCTTTGCTGTCGAGGGATTGTATGTAATATCGTCGACCGAGCCGCCTGTGATAGCCGCGTACCAAGTAAGTCCCGCAATATATCTTCCTATATAATAATCAAGATGATAACCGTCGCGGGTCAGAGTGTCGCCCATAAAGGATGTGCGCGCATTCTGGATCGATGTCATGCAAGGGATCATGATATCGAAATTGAGAGGGGTGATTACGGTGTTTACGACGTCGATGATCATGTTATACATAGTCATCTGGTCATTTTTGTAGTTTGGGAAGGAGGAGTGCGTCGAGTCCTGCTGATAAGCCCAGGTCATATTCCAGATGAGCTTGGCGTCGGGACAGCTCTTCTTGACAATCGCGATCATCTCGTCGAGCTTGCTGTATGAGTTCGAAAGTCCGCAGGTCTTGGAGGTCTGCTGGAGAGAAACGTAGTCCCATTTCTCATCGGTGAGCGACTGACTCATTTTGTAGTTTTCGGTCTTGACCCAGCCTCTGCCGGTATTTTTGTAATAAGTATAGCTTGCGGAATCTGTTCTGCCGAACTGATAATGCTGATCGAGCGAGCAGCCGCCGTAATAGAGGTTGCCGAGAACGATCTCCTCGACTCCGCCGTCCTTCATAATTTCGTAAAGATACTGCATCGAGTCGGTAGAGAAGCTGTTGCCGATTGCGAGGATCTTGAGCGACTTAGGGAAAACCTTTTCCTCGATCACCGCGGTCGTCTCTTCTGCCGGCGTTTCTTCAGCGGTGGTTGCGGGTGCTTCCGTTATTTCGGGAGCACTTGTGGGGTCTGGAGCTGCTGTGGTTTCTTCGCTCTCGTCCGTACACGCAGAAAGCGCGAGGGGGAGTGTGATGATAAACGAAAGGATCAAAGAGATAATACGAATCTTTTTCATAATAATTCTCCTTTTATACTCCGTATTGCTTACGTTCTTTGTTTGTTCCGTAGAATTTTTCGCGGATATTTTCATATACCTCGTCGGGGATCTCATCGTGCTCCTTGGTCGAGAAGGGAAGGGGCATATCTCCCGCGGATGCGCGGATCGAGCAGGATGTGTCGTTCTTGAAAGCTTCGCGCTCTTCCTTGTTGCGGAAGTTGGGGATCTTCTTCGGAATGCTTCCGTCAAGAGCGGAGAGATATCCGAAGTGACCGACGAAGAACATATCAAGTGCCTCGTAAACGCCGATAACGTCGGCAGATTCGTCGCCGACGATCGCCTTTACGAAGTTTTCCATGCTGTAATAGTCGGAGCCGGCGTGGCCGAAGGAGGTTTTTGCATCCTGACCTCTGTCGGAGATCGCGCGGTATTCTCTCTTGCCGACCTTGCCGAAGCGTCCCTCAAAGGGTTCACCGCCTACACAGGGACGGTAGAATGCGAAATCGGTGGTCTTGTCTTCCTGTTCAGCCCACTGATAGAGCCAATGGATAGAGTATTTGTCAAAACCCTGACGTCCGGTTTCCATACGACCCTTCGAGCCGTACATATTGTACCAGGTGTTGTGACCCTTTACGTTAAAATGAAGGCTCTTGAATACGCCGCCGTTTTCAAGGGTGACCATTTCGACAGCCGCGCCCGAATTTTGCGCGCCCATCTCGAAATGGCGCTTTGCGTAGGGAAGCTCAAATCCCGAAACCGATACGGGACGAAGACCCGTTGCGTGGATGATGGGACCAGCCGAGTGGGTGCAATAGAAGAAGGAACTCATCTGATTGCGCCAGTGGTCGGGATCGCCGTATGTGATCTTTGGCCAGATGCTTTCGCAGTCGTGAACGTATTCGCCCTCGCCGTATTCGAACTCGCCGATCTTGCCGAGCCCGTATTCCTTCTTCATCTCGATCATTGAGGGGAAGTAGCAGTAATTCTCGCCGTAGGCGTATATCTTGCCGTATTTCTCAACGGCTTCGCAAAGCTCGACAGCCTGCTTCATATTTGCGCAGGGAAGAACCTCGGAGAATACGTGAAGTCCGCGCTCCATGCATCTGATGGCAAAGGGCGCGTGCTCGTTTGCGAAGTTCGCAAGAACGACGGCATCCATATCGTGGTTCAGAAAATCCTCGAATTTCTCATAGAGGGTGCATTCATAGTTACTCTTTGCAAGCATATTCTGCACGTTTTCACGAACGTCGGGGTTCATATCGCAGATGGCAACGACGTCTGCAAGATCCTTATTGATGATGCACCAATTTATCATCGTTTTTCCGCGGTAACCGCCGAGCACGCCTATTCTGACCTTTTTCATGATGTCTTACCTCTGATGTTGATTAGTGATAACGGTAAAGTGTGGGAAGAATATCCTTATTGTAACCTGCGATTGCTTCTGCTATGATTCTTCTTGCCTCGTCGGGACCGAAAAGCTCGCGGACCGCGGTCTGTTTGTTTTCAAGCTGCTTGTAGACGGTGAAGAAGTGCATAATTTCGTCAAAAATGTGGGGAGGAAGCTCGTCGATCGACTTGATCTTGTTATAGTTGGGGTCGGAAACCGCAACCGCGATGATCTTGTCATCAAGTTTACCGCCGTCGATCATTCGCATAACGCCGATGGGGTAAACGTCGATAAGGGTCATAGGATAAATCGGCTCCATACCGATAACGAGAACGTCGAGAGGGTCGCCGTCGTCTGCATAAGTACGGGGAATGAAACCGTAGTTTGCGGGATAGTGAGTGGATGTGTAAAGGATTCGGTCAAGACGAAGCAGACCCGTGTGCTTGTCAAGTTCATATTTACATTTACTGCCCTTGGGGATCTCGATAAGGGTAGTAAATACCTCGGGTGTGATGAGGGCGGGGTTAATGTCATGCCAAATATTCATTTTTGACCTCCGGAATATATATTTATAAAATTATTTAACGTAATCAAATTCAAAATCATAGATCGAAACGGTGTGACCGTCTCGGCAGCCTGCGGCTTCGAGTTCTTCAAATACTCCGCTTCTCTGAAGGACCTTCTGGAAGAAGTTGAGCGATTCGTAGTCCTCAAAGTTGACCTGACCGCAAAGATTGAAGAGCCATTCGCCCTCAACGTAGAAGGTGTCGTTTTCGCGGCGGATAGTTGTTTCCTTACCTCCGCCGACGTAAGCGTCCTCGGGCTGGTATTCAGCCTCATAAACGATCATGGGCGGGAGTGTCTGAAGCATCTGATCGGCAAGCTTAACAAGCTCGTCAAGTCCTTCCCCTGTCATTGCAGAAACGTAGATGACCCGGCGTCCGAGAGACGCGCAGTATTCCTCGAAGCGGGGAAGATCGACGACGTCGGGGTCAACGAGATCGTATTTGTTTGCAACGATGACCTGCGGGCGTGTTGCAAGCTCGGGGCTGTAGCGCTCGAGCTCGGTGTCGATCAGCTTGATATCCTCAACGGGATCGCGGTATTCGACCGATGCGATATCAACGACGTGCAGAAGCAGTCGGCAGCGGTCAACGTGGCGCAAGAATGCGTGTCCGAGTCCCGCGCCGTCAGCTGCACCCTCGATAAGACCGGGAATGTCTGCGGCAACGAAACCGCGTCCGCCTCCGGGAGTCTTTACAACGCCGAGGTTGGGCGAGAGGGTGGTAAAGTGATAGTCCGCGATCTTCGGCTTTGCAGCGCTGATCTTTGAGAGGATCGAGGATTTGCCTACGCTGGGGTAGCCGATAAGTCCGACGTCCGCGAGCATCTTAAGCTCAAGGATAACGTCGCGCTCGCCGCCTCGGGTTCCGCTCTTTGCAAACATGGGAACCTGACGGGTAGGCGTTGCGAAATGACGGTTGCCCCAACCGCCGCGTCCGCCCTTGCAAAGGATGAAGTCTGCGCCGTCGTCCTGCGACATATCGTGGATGATCTTGTCGGTGTCGGGGTCTTTGAGAAGCGTTCCGGGTGGAACTATGAGGATGCAGTCCTTACCCGTTGCGCCGTGGAATTTCTTTCCGCCGCCGTTCGCGCCGTCCTCGGCTTCAAACTTGCGGGTGTAGCGGTAGTCGAGCAGGGTATTGACGTTGGTGTCAACGCGGACGATGACGTTTCCTCCGTGTCCGCCGTCGCCGCCGTCGGGACCGCCGTGGTTTACGTATTTTTCACGTCTGAAAGATACGGCGCCGTTTCCGCCGTTGCCCGCTCTGACGTGGATGGTTACTCTGTCTATAAGCATTGGTTACCTCCGTGTGGAGAAGATTATTTGACTTTTGCCGCTTTTTTTGATTTGCGGTACGCGATGAGCCTCGGCAAGGGATAGATAGCGGCGTGAATGCCGAGCGCGACCGTGATATAGGGGAAAATATACAAGAACAGGAATACGGGATAGGGCACTTTGGGCTGAATATTGCAGTAAACGGGGAGAGTTGTCTCGAAATAGGGACTTATGAAGAACATATTAAAGGTTTCTCCCTCGGGGATGACGTGTATCATCGTGCAATTGAGTATCAGTGCAAGTGAGATCGCCGCAAGAAATACGGCAACACCGCCGAATGCATCGGATGCCTTTTTGCAGGCTCCTGCGCGGATCAAAAGAAAGAGTCCTATAGTGATCTGACTTCCGTGGTGAACCATCGTCTGAATATTTACGCCGATGGTATCGACGAACACGGTGTCGGGCATTGCCATTACGAGAACTCCCGCAATTACTCCGAAGGTGGACAGAAAGGCGATGCAGGCGCGGTAAAGCCTTTTGCTCGGAATGATTGCGGCAAAGAGAGCCACGAACATAGGTGTCGAGCAGAACTGAAAGGGAAATGCATACCATTGGTAATCCGCCGTGATCACCCCGTTGCTGACAGAAAAAGTGAAGGATACCTGCTTATACACCTCAAGAGCGATGCATATAAGCGAATAAACCAGCAATATTCTGCGCACTGTTTTCTCTTTGGGATCTTTGAAAAATCTGCAGAGCAGAAAACAGATGAGAGCGGACATAATGACGAAGCAGATGTGAAATATACCGTAAGGTGCGGGAGTAGGCATTGTCAGATCGTGAAACTTGATAATTATCTCAAATAAATCTGTCAAAACAAATCCTTCCTTCTGTTTCGGGTGATATCAGTCGTTGTCGTCGCCCTTTTCGCGGATGATAAGCTTGATGGGCGTGCCCTTGAATCCGAATGTGTTGCGCAGGCAGTTTTCGATATATCTTTGATAGGAGAAATGGAAGAGCTCCGCGTTGTTGCAGAATATAACGAATGTGGGCGGCTTGATGCCTATCTGGGTCATATAGTAGATCTTGAGTCGCTTGCCCTTGTCAGACGGCGGCTGAACGCGGATCATGGCGTCGCGGAGAACGTCGTTGAGCATACCCGTGGTGATACGGGTGACCGACTGGTTATAAACGTAGTCGATGTGTTCAAAGAGGTTGGTAACTCTCTGACCCGTCAGCGCGGAAACGTAGATGATGGGCGCGTAGGGCATGTATCCGAGTGCGACGCGGATCTTGTTATTATACTCGTTTACGGTGGAATTATCCTTGTCGGTGATCGAATCCCACTTGTTTACGACGATGATCGAAGCTCTGCCCGCTTCGTGTGCGATACCGGCGATCTTTTCGTCCTGCTCGGTGATACCTTCTGCGGCGTCGATCATGATGAGGCAGACGTCTGCGCGGTCAACTGCGGTGTGCGAGCGGAGGACCGAATAGTGCTCGACCGCGTCCTTGATCTTTGCACTGCGGCGGATTCCTGCGGTGTCGATGAAGGTGTAGGTTCCGAATTGGTTTGTAACGACGGTGTCAACCGCGTCACGGGTAGTTCCGGGGATGTTCGAAACGATGAGACGCTTTTCGCCGACGATGCGGTTGATCAGCGAGGATTTGCCCGCGTTCGGCTTACCTATAACGGCAACCTTGATGCCGCTTTCTTCCTCTTCGCCCTCATCGGTCTCGGGCAGCGCATCGAGAACGGCGTCGAGCATATCGCCGGTACCGGTTCCGTGAACCGAGGAAACGGGAACGGGATCGCAATCGAATCCGAGCTCGTAAAATTCGTAGAATTCATAGGGCAGATTACCGACACGGTCGCACTTGTTGATAACGGGAACGATGGGCTTGCCGCTCTTTTTGAGCATAACTGCGATCTCACGGTCATCGGCTGTGACACCGGTGCGCACGTCGCAGACAAAGCAGATGACGTCCGCGCTTTCAATGGCGATCTCCGCCTGAAGGCGCATCTGCGCGAGGATGATATCGTCGGTCTTGGGCTCGATACCGCCCGTGTCGATGACGATGAGAGGCTTACCGTTCCATTCGGTTTCGCCGTAAAGACGGTCGCGGGTCACGCCGGGGGTGTCCTCGACGATAGCGCGGCGTTCGCCTATAAGCTTGTTGAAAAGTGTGCTTTTACCGACGTTCGGTCTGCCCACTATTGCTATTACTGGTTTTGCCATTTTCTTTTTCCTTAACTGAATTTATTTTGTGGGGCTTGTTTGCAGATAGCCGTTCACCTCGGAAAGTGCGATCGAGAATTCGGCGAAGAAGCCGTTTTCTCTGTCGGTGTCGAGGATGATGACGAGGCTTTCCTCTGTAAAATAGGTTTCGGGATAAGTGCTGTACTGTGCGTAGTATTTATAGTTCTCCATCAGTTTTTCAAGAGAGATCGAGGAGAGAAGTGACGAGTCTCCGCTTATCTGCTTGAATTTGCCCGATGTAAAGAGCGTGATTATGCTTCCGAAATCCGAATATATCTTCTTGGGTGCAATATCTCTTCCGGTGGAGAGATCGATTATGATACTGTATGCGAACTTGACGTCATTGGTGTCGTTTGCGTGGTCGATCATGCCCTCGGAGCGTGCCGAGAGAAGTCCGCCACCCATATAAGTGATCTCAGCAGAGGTGATCTCATAGCTGACAGCTGAACCTGAGGAGATGAGCTCGCTTGCGTTCGGAAGGGCGTTTTCATATTGGAATTCCGCGTGCTGCATGATCGTGGTATTGATCTTATCCCGGATCTTCGCATCTTCAATGCCCGTGATGGCGGGATATCTGATGATCGCATAGCACTGCTTTCCGCCTGCCGTGCCGAGCTCGCGTTTGTCCTCGATCACGTCGTATTCGTAGGTGATGATGACAGGAGGCGCTGCGGTGACTTCCTCGGTGGTCTCGGCTTCGGTGGTAACGGCGGTGATCTCTGCGGTCGTTTCATCGGGGATCTGAGAGGTTACCTCGGGCGCGGGAAGAGTGGTCTCTTCGGGGATCTGAGAGGTTACCTCGGGCTCTTCGGTTTCAAGAACGACCGGTGCCAGAGTGCCCGTGCCGAGGGGAAGCGTGCGGTATTCGCTGTCGCCGCTGACGGGATAGCAGGCGGCGAGAATGCCCGTTATCAGGGCAAGAATTATAAGTAAAGACGAAAGTTTGATTTTCATTTTCAAATCTCATAACCGCAAAGTGCGGCAACAAACAGAGCGCCGTCGCCTTCAAGAGGCTTGACGGGGACGCCGAGCTCGCGCTCGAGGTCTTTGGGGGTGAGGTTGTCGAGGAAGAGGTCTCCGTCGGCGCGCAGGGAATTGCGGGGGATGAAAAGCACTTCGCCGAGCTCTTTTTCGCGGCATCCCGCGATCATATCGCCTCCGGTGAGAAGTCCCGCAACCGTGACGGTATCGCCGAAAAAGCTGTTCGTGATGCGGAAGACGTTGACGCGGAGCTTGCCGTGCTTTTCCTCACAAAGGCGCGCGACTTCGCTGATGGTATCGTAAGCGGCGTGTCCGGTAACGACTGAAACCACGCGCTCGCACTCACCCGTTTCGGCAAATTCAAGCTCGCGCAGAGCGTCCGACTTGAAGGATGTAAGCATTCCAACGCCGTCCTCAAGCTGTGAAAATCCGCAGTAAAAATCTTCGTCGGGGAGGGGTAGTCCTCCGCGGACGTAGAATTCATCCGAGCAGAGAAATACGCGCGTGCCGTATTTTTGCATGCACCAGTCGCCGTAAGCCGCGACCTGCTTTATCACCGCGCGGCATTCCTCGGGTGTGAAAAGCTCGAGCTTGGGCAGGTTTTCGCGGTACTTCGTCAGTCCCGCGGGGACTATCGAAACGCTGTCAAGCGCGGGGAGGTATTCCATAAGATCGTGAAGCGTGCGGTCAAGGTGCTCTCCGTCGTTGATTCCGCGGCAGAGAACTATCTGCGCGCAGATGGTGATGCCCGCGTCGGCAAAACGGCGGAGATAGGAAAGCTTTTCGCCCGCAAATCGATTGGAAAGCATCTTGCAGCGAAGCTCGGGGTCGGTCGTATGTACCGAAACGTTTATCGGCGAGATGTGCATCTCAATGATGCGCTCAACCTCGCGCTCGCTGATGTTGGTGAGGGTTACGTAATTTCCGTGAAGGAAGGAAAGGCGGGAATCGTCGTCCTTGAAATAGCAGGACTCGCGCATACCGGGGGGATTTTGGTCGATGAAGCAGAAAATGCACTTGTTTTTGCAGGACTGTTTTTCGTCCATCAGCGCGGTTGCGAATTCAAGTCCGATCTCCAGATCGTTTTCTTCCTTGCGGAAGCGGAAATTTTTAGTTTTACCGTCGCGAAGTACGGTCAGTTTGATCTTTTTTTCGCAAAGGTGGAAACGGTAGTCGAGAATATCGTAGATCTCGTGCGAGTTGATCGCAACAAGGCTGTCACCCGCACGCAGACCGAGCTTGTCGCATACAGAGCCCTTTTCAACGGATGCTATCGTTACCATATTCTCACCGTCCTTTCAAAAATGTTTAGCATAATATTATATCATCAAATAAGCGGTTTGTCAATTAATATATTTTGAAACGTATTCTTCAAGCGAAAGTCCCGTCTCAAAGATGAGCGCGGCGTGGTATTGACCCACAAAACGCAGGTGTACGGGTTCAAAAGAGTATCCCGTGATATTTTCCTTTCCTTCGGGATAACGGAAGATAAAACCGAACTTGTGAGCGTTTTCGGCGAGCCACTTGTATTCGTCGCTTTCGGCGAATTTTGTTCCGGTGTATCCGGGAAGGTAAAGGTCAAAGGCAAGTCCCGTCTGGTGGTCTCCCGTGCCGGGGTATGCCGAATAGGACATTGCCACGCGCTTGGCGTCGTCCGCGGAAAGTGAGGTCTTTCCCTGCGATATGTATTTGGTTTCGAGATAGGATTTCCCGAGCACGGCATAAGCCTCGTCGCTGAACCATTTGCCCGTTTTTTCGTAGTTCGTGCGGTAATAATAGCGCTCGTTGTAGGTGTAAACGTCGAACTGGTACTTCTGCTGTTCGTAGCTTCGGTAAGCAATTCCGACCTTCATATCTTTGAATCCGAGCGTGTGCATTTCAAGGAATAGCGCTTCGAGCGATTTTGATGCATCCTCGCAAAGTGAAGCTCCGTTGTCGTATCTGGGGTTTGGAACCGAGATCAGATCCTCGGGAATATAGTTTTCGTCCACCGGATTCGAGGGATTGATCAGCACCATATGCTTGTCGTAATCCTCGGGGCACATATATTTGAGATAGCTTGAAAGATTTGCGGCAAATTCATATTTCGGCGCGTCCGCGGGCAGAGTAACGGGTTCCTCAGGGAGGGATTCGTTTGAGATCCCGCTGAGAACCGAATTGTATTTCAGGACAAATCCGATCTCGGCGGTAGTTTCGTCTTCAACGGTTCTCGAAAGTGTTATTGTAAGATAAGGTTTTCCCGAATCCGCATCGGTTCCCTCATCGATAACAAGATCGATCCCCGAAATATAATCGCGGATGAAGTCGGCGGGCACCCAGAGCTCATCCTCGGAGCAGATGATCTCTGCACTCGCCGTGACCGAGTTGCCGTTGACGAGGACTATGCGCGAGGGCGGTGTGAATTTCAACTGCTCGCCCGATGCGGTCGAATAGATGAAGGTCTCGCTGTCACCGCTTTGCGAAAGGGAGCTGAACGTTGCTATATCAGAAAATCTTATATAATAGATTCCGTCACGGACTATATCTTCGTAATCGAATTTTTTGTTCTTGCCTTCGGCACGAAAGCTGACGGTCTTGGGTGTTTCGGGAGTTTCGCCGTAATTCATCAGAGAGAGCAAAAATACCGTCGCCGAAACAGTGCAGATTATGAGAAGTACGCAAAGGAAGATGATGAAATATGCTCCGGCGTTTTTTAGCGTGCCTTTGTAGGTCTCGCGGAAAGACGAGAGCTTACCGAGCATTTCTTCGGTCTTTTCTCTTCGCTCAATGCGCTTTTGAGCCGCGAGTTTATCGCGCTCGATTCGGGCTTCCTGCTCCTTTTTTAACTTTTCAGCCGCAACTCTTTGTTTTTCAGCTTCGATGCGCTGCTTTTCAGCTGCCGCGCGTTTCTTTTCGAGTTCACGCACTTTGACGGGATCGGGTTTAGGCTGAGGCTTGTGTTGAGGTTTA
The DNA here is from genome assembly GCA_045535375.1 of Eubacteriales bacterium. Lineage (GTDB taxonomy): Bacteria > Bacillota > Clostridia > Oscillospirales > CAG-272 > CAG-390. The sequence goes on along the minus strand of JAZSLM010000075.1, from coordinate 1,458 downwards.
GGCTGAGGTTTGGGTTGAGGCTGGGGCTGGGGCTGGGGCTGGGGTTTAGGCTGAGCCTGAATCGGAGGGCGCTGTGCCTCTGTCTGCTTCATTTGCTCGCGGCGGCGGTTGGCAATGGCTATGAGCTCGGAATTGCCTATGTTTTTGTTTCCGTTATTCATTTTTGCCTTCCTTTCCGCAAACTTTTGCGAGATTTATTTTGTTTCTATCAAGAAGAAATATGGCGATGTGGGGGAGTTGACGATCTTGATCTTTGTGACGCAGAGCTTGAAGCGCGAGAGGGAGGAGAGGTATTCCTCGATCATTTTTCCCTCTGCGTCGCCCTCGGGGTGTCCGGGGTAGACGGCGACCGTCAGCACGCCGTCCGAATCGAGAAGCGAGATAGCGGTCTCGATGGCGGGCATGGTGGTTTCTCTCATCGTGGTGATCGACTTGTCGCCGCCGGGAAGCCAACCGAGGTTGAACATACCGCCCTTGATCTTGCAGTCAATATATTTTGCGGCATTGTGATGCGAGTCGCAGATGAGGGTGTAGTTTTCGGGGCATCCGACCTCGGCAAGTCGCTTTTTCGTCGATTCGACAGCCGCCTGTTGAATATCAAAGGCGTAAACTTTGCCGCTCATTCCGACGGTGCGTGCAAGAAACTCGGTGTCGTAGCCGTTGCCCATGGTGAAATCTGCGCAGATATCGCCTTCTTTAACGTGAGTAAGTATAAACTGCTTGTGCAGGGAGAGCAGATCTATCATTTTGATTGTTACCTTTCGAAAATCTCTTTATTCTTGTTATCAGTCGGAACTATAAGTCGGTATTTTTTTAATTAAATCCGTTTTTTTGGCGGCTTCGCCGACTAAAAAATACCTTTTAGACGAGCCGGGGCGAGTCCGCGCGCCGAGGGGAGCTGACAAAATCAAAGATTTTGTCAAGCGGCGATAAGCGCGCGTATCAATTGTAAAACGTAGTTTTACAATTGGGGGTTATTTTTTCTTGGGCGGGCGGTGGATATCCGAATTGAGGAACGCCATCGCGCGCTCGACGGAATCCTTTGAGTTATACCAGGGTTCCTCACCGTAGCGGTAGTCGAATTTCTTGCAGAACCAGCTTACATCTGCGCGGAGCTTGTCGAAGTAAACCTTCTCCACCTCGTTCATGGCCCTGTAGAACTCCGCAAAATCGTGGCGGTTCATTCTTTCCTTTGCGGCGCGGATGAATCTGCCGTAGTGCTTGAGGCAGAAATACGGTGCGGATGCGGCCTTGTCGCGGAACTTCATGTCACTCTGCCAGAGAAGTGCTGCAACCTCGATCATGCGGGAAAAATTGTACTCGATGCGGTCGCAGATGTAGCAGCTGTGCTCAAGTTTGTCAAGGCGCTTCGCCGCACCCTCGCCCGTACGTCCGATGAGGAGGGATGACATATTGCCGGAAATGTCGTCAGCGATCTTGTCGAGGTGGCTCTCTAGC
>JAZSLM010000014.1:0-11929 GCA_045535375.1 Eubacteriales bacterium | reverse complement strand
GACTGGGGCAAAATGTATACAAAACTCTTTGATCCAACACGCCCCCCCGACGCGGGCTCCCGTTCTTTTTATTTGATCTTGACTACTGTATATCCGTTGTCGGTTATCACCTTGGTAAGTGCCTCGTCGGATACGGGTGCGGAAAGTGTTAGCACCGCGGTGTCCTTCTTGTAGCTGACCTCTGCCTCGGTCACCTCGGGAAGCTCCTCGAGCACTTTCTTTACTCTTGCTTCGCAATGAGGGCACATCATGCCCTTGATCTTCATTGTCTTTTCCATTTCATTTTCCTCTTTTGTATTTTTATTTTTTGATTTTTTATTATATATATCGCAAAGATTGAGCCGCAGGGCGTTGCTGACCACGCAAAAGCTCGAAAGGCTCATTGCCGCCGCGCCGAACATGGGATCGAGAGTAAGACCCGCCCACACGAATGCGCCCGCCGCGATCGGAATGCAGATAAGATTGTAAATAAACGCCCAGAAAAGATTTTCTTTTATTGTTCGCAAAGTGCCTCGGCTGAGTCTTATCGCCGCAGGGACGTCGGTAAGGCGGCTCTTGACAAGCACAACGTCAGCCGCTTCGATGGCAACGTCGGTGCCCGCACCTATCGCGATTCCAATATCTGCGCGGGTGAGCGCGGGTGCGTCGTTGATGCCGTCGCCGACCATTGCAACTCTGCCCTCACTCTGCAAACGGCGGATGACCGCCTCCTTGCCGTCGGGCTTGACGTCGGAAATTATCTCGCCGACTCCCGCCGCCTTGCCGATAGCCTCGGCAGTTCTTCTGTTGTCACCCGTCAGCATCACAACGCGGATACCCATATCCTTCAACTCGCCGATAGCCTCCGCGCTTTCCTCCTTGAGCGTATCGGCAACCGCGATAATGCCGATCACTCTACCTCCGACGGCAAAAAAGATCGGAGTTTTTCCTTCCTCTGCAAGACTGTTGGCAGTATTCAGCATATCCCGAGGGATCTCGGCATACGAGGAAATAAATTCGGCGTTACCGCCTGCAACTTCGATTCCGTCCACTTTGCCCGAAAGTCCTCCTCCGGGGAATATTCCGAAATTCTCGGCATCGGCTAAAACGACTCCTCTTTCGCGTGCCGCCTTTACTATCGCGGATGCGATCGGGTGCTCGCTTTTTGCCTCAAGGCTGTAAGCGACACGCAAGACCTCGTCGCCGCCGATAATATCGGTCAGCGCGGGCTCGCCCTTGGTGACCGTACCCGTCTTATCGAGAACGACCGTATGCACGCGTCCCGCCATTTCAAGCGAGGATGCCGTCTTGAAAAGAATTCCGTTTTTAGCTCCCATACCCGAACCGACCATGATCGCCACGGGTGTGGCAAGTCCGAGCGCACAGGGGCAGCTTATGACCAGAACCGAGATGGCTCTGCCAAGTGCAAATCCAACGCTCTCGCCAAGCAAAAGCCAAAGAATAAGAACGAAAGCGGAGATCGACATAACTATCGGGACGAAAACTCCCGAAACCTTGTCCGCTATCTTTGCGATCGGCGCCTTGGTTGCCGCAGCGTCGCTGACCATTTTGATGATACGCGCGATCGCGGTATCCTCGGGCGGGCGCAGAGCCTCGCATTTGATGAATCCCGAGCGGTTAACGGTGCCACCGCTTACGGATGAACCGACGACCTTCTCAACGGGAAGACTTTCGCCCGTCAACGCCGATTCGTCGACCGCGGACGAGCCTTCGATCACAACACCGTCAAGCGCGATGCTCTCGCCGGGGCGAACGGTGAAAATATCACCCACACGCATCTCGTCCACCTCAACGGTGATCTCCTCACCGTCGCGGATGACGGTCGCCGTCTTCGGAGCAAGCTTCATGAGCGCCTTGATAGCATCCGTCGTTTTGCCCTTCGAGCGTGCCTCAAGCATCTTGCCGAGGGTGATAAGCGCAAGGATCATCGCCGCCGATTCAAAATACAAGCCGTGCAGTAAATGCTCGGGGTGTTCCGCCGCCGTCATCGCAAAAAGCAGATAAAGGCTATATCCGAACGAAGCCGCCGAACCGAGCGACACGAGCGTGTCCATATTCGGCGAGCGGTGGATGAGTCCCTTGAAGCCGTTGATAAAGAATTTTTGGTTGATCACCATAACCGCAGCCGATAGGATAAGCTCAATCAACGCAATGGCGATCGGATTTTCGGCAAGTATCTGCGGAAGCGGGAAGCCCCACATCAGATGTCCCATCGAAATATACATCAAAATCATCAGGAATGCAAGCGATGAGATCAGCCTTCCGATAAGCACGGGCGTTTCGCGGTCGGCAAGCTCGTCCTCGGCTGCCGCCTTTTTCGCCCCCTTAACGGATGCACCGTATCCCGCGGCTACGACCGCCTCGATCACCGCGCTCTCGCCCGCGCTCCCCTCAACTCCCATCGAGTTCGTCAAAAGATTTACCGAGCAGGAATCAACGCCCTCGACGGAAAGCACCGCCTTTTCGACCCGCGCGACACACGCGGCACAGCTCATTCCGGTTACGTTATACTGTTTCATCCCGTTACCTCATCAGCTTTGCAAGCGTTGCAACGAGCTCGTCGACCGTTTCATCCTTGCCCGCCCTTATATCATCGGCAACGCATGTCTTGATATGATTTGAAAGCAATTCCTTTGAAAAGGAATTCAGCGCCGCACCCGCCGCCTGCGTCTGGATGAGTATATCGGTGCAATACGCGCTTTCCTCAACCATTTTTCTGATGCCGCGGATCTGGCCTTCTATTCTGTTCAGGCGATTTATAAGCGAGCGGTATTCCTCCTCGCCGCGTTCTTTCGTTTTATGACTGCAACAGCATTCTCTGTCCATTTTTTTACCTCGCATATCTTTTGTATATATATTATATACCCCCGTGGGGTATATGTCAAGAGGAAATTTACGAAAAATGTTGCACACGGCGCGCTTTTGTGATATAATGTAGTTACCAAAACTCTTTTGGAGGTTATCATGAAAGATATGCAAAAAACATATAACCGATGCGGCTTTGCCGTTTTCGGCGTTGCGGCAACGGTTGCTGTTGCGTCCCTTGCCCTCGGCATAGTCATCAAGCTTATGGGGGACGCGGCAAACGGATTTTACGCCATCTATCAAAAATACATTCTGCTCTTCAACGAGGCTGTTATTGCCCTCTCGATACTCATCGGAGCGCTTATACTCTTTGGCGCCAAAGCCGAAGGTCCCGAAAAGACAAAGATCCCGGCGAAGACGTTCATCACGATCCTTTGCGTCTGCTTCCCGATCGGCGCCGTGGGCAATATCATCGGAAGCACTTGGCTTGCCGTATGGAACGCGCTGACGGGCAATCAGGTCACAAACCAGCTTACGGAGCTCATGCTCGATCTCCCGATCTGGCAGGTCGCGCTCTGCACGGGTCTGCTTGCGCCGATCCTTGAAGAACTCTTCTTCCGCAAGCTTCTCATCGACCGCCTTTACCGACACGGAGAGCTTGCCGCAATTCTGACCTCGGCAGTATTCTTCGGACTCATCCACCAGAATTTCAGCCAGTTCTTCTACGCCTTCGGTGTTGGAGTGGTTTTCGGTTACATTTATTGCAAGACGCGCAGTTATCTCGCCGTAACCGTCGCGCACGTTATCTTCAATATGGTAATGGGCGTTATCCCCTCAATTTTTCTGCCCAAGGTACTCGGATTGGTCGAGATCATCACCGAAATGACCGAAGAAGCTCTTATGGAAGCTTTACCGAGCATCGTCGGCGAATACGGCATCGCGCTTGTCTGCTACCTTTTCCACCTTCTCATAATGGGAGCACTCAATATCGCGGGCATCGTCATTCTGCTTGTCAACCTTAAAAAGATCAAGGTAGAGCAGAACGCACCCGAAATTCCCGCCGCCGAAAAGCGCAAAGCAGTCCTCTTAAACCCCGGCTGCATCTGCGCGGCGATCCTTTTGATAGCGCTTATGGTAGCTTCGCTGTTCATAAGTTAAATGTAAAGAAAGCAGTCCGCAAGGACTGCTTTCAATTATTCAAAAACTATTCTATCGGCTATCTCCTGCAAAACTTTCGCGTTCTCCACACCGTATCCGTCAAGCATCGTCGCCGATTTGCCGAAAATCGTTGCGAAATGTACGAGGACGGCAAGGTATGCGCCCGCTTCGCTCGTGTGGCCGTTATCGTCGCCCCAAAGGCGGATATCGGTGTTTTCGATGGCATACTCAAACGCGCGGTTGACGTATGCGCAGGCGGCACCGTTTTTGACCGCTATTTCGGTAAACAGCTCGTCAAAAGCGCGGCATTGCTCGAGCGGTGAACGTCCAAAAGCTTCGTAACCGTAGGGCGGGCGGACGTAATAGCAGACCTTTGCGCCGCTTTCGATTGCTTTGGAGGAAAGCTTATCGCAGGAGGCGATGCAAGCGTTTCGCTTTTCATCGGACGAAACACAGTTGCCGTTATCCTGAAGCACGACGAGGTCATAACCTTTTTCAATCTCCGCAAGCGCGCGGCTTCCCTCCTCCGCGTGCTGGGAAAGGCACCAACCGCCCTTGACTACGCGCACCGACTCGGTCGGGAAGCCCGCTTCGGTAGCAAGACGCGCGAGCGTTTCGGGGATGTCGTGAACGTAAGTCGCGCTGTTGCCTATAAAGAGTATTCTCATTCCTCGTAAACCCCGTAAGATTCAAGAACAACGCGTCCGAGATCGTAAAGATAACGCTCGAAGGCATCCTTGAGTGCGAGAGGCGCACCGGCAAGGCGGGTGTCGCGCTCGTACTTTCTTCTCTTATTGGCAGGCGTAAAGAATCCGCCGACCTCAAATGTGAAATATCCTTTGTAGCCGATATCGAGAAGACCGTTCATCACGGCATCCAGATTCATCGTGCCGAGGAAGGGCGTCAGATGAGAATCCGAAGTTTCCATATTATCCTGAATGTGAAGCGCGCGGACGTGGCTGCCGAGCAGACGAAGCTCCTCATCCTGCGGCATATCCTGCATATTTGCATGTCCCGCGTCCCAGACAGCGTGGAATAGCGGATGGTCAACGACCTCGATCTGGCGAAGCAGGTCGGTCGCATTATCGATCCAATAAAGCCCCTCGTGGTGCATCTTATTGAAGTTTTCGACGAGGATATTGACTCCATACTTCTCCGCCTCGCGAAGGATGGGCATGAAGAAGAGCTTGTTCTGCGCAAAAGTCTCCTCGGGTGTCAGACCATGAACGTAGCCCGAATGGACGACGAGATTGGGAATGCCCCAATAGCCGCACGCCTCAACGCAGCGGATCGTGTCGGCAATGAACACGCCGCCGTCGTCGATAAGGGGCTTGCCCATCGGCGAATGCGCCTGAACGAGCTTGATGCCGATCTTCTCTGCCGCCTCGGCAACCTCTCCGAAATAGTGCTTGTAATCATCCGAATAAACGCCCGCGCGGTCGCGGTAATCGCCGCCGAAGTTGTAGTCCGCATACTTGAATCCCGCCGCTCGGATGTGCTCAAGAGCCTTTGTCTGCGAGCGTGTGTAACCGTAAAAATCGCCTGTAGTCGTTGCAAGTTTCATAGCTGTACCTCCGATGGAGTATTTTTATTGTTTTTATTATATCATTTTTCCGCCATGATTTCAATAGAAAACAAAAAATCGGTCAGCTCAAATCGAAAAATTGAGCTGACCCGAATATTTTACCAAAGATCTTTTTCTGCAATTTCGGAGAAATCGCCATCCTTGAAGCCTGCTTCGCGGAGATAAACCTCGACCGATTCGCGCACGTCGGTATAGTTCTTGTGCGAATCCGAGCCGTAGGTGACGGGGATCCCCATTTCGAACATCTCGCGGAGATACTCCGCATACTGACGGCGGAATTTTTCGGTTGCAAGCGCCGTGCGGAAGAAGTGGGAGTTGCACTCAACGTACTTACCGTTCTTCTTGAGCTCGTTTGCAATATCCGTCTTCATCGAGCGCGGGACGATATCGAAATCCTCGTACCAGATACCTTTTCCGTGATACCAGGGGTGTCCGAGAATGGTCACGCGCTCGTCGCAAGCGAGGAACATCTGCTGGCGGTACCACTCCTTGATGCACACATCAAGATCGGGAGCCTGCTTTTTTGCAAAAGGCGAGTCAACACGCCAATGCGACGCGCCGATGGCGTATCTTACGCCGAGTTTTACAAGTTCTTCCTTACTGCAAGCAAGCTCGATATCGTAAGGCTTGTCAGACGCGGGCGGCTCGTAGCCCTCTCTCGTTCCGGTTTGCGCGATATAGTCAAATTCGGGACGCTCGATGGGCGTCAATTCAACGCCGAGGATCATAAAAGGATATTTTTTCTGCGCCTCTTTCACGCCACGGACGGATGCGTGAAGGTCACCGAGGAACTTTTCATCGTTGAAATTAGCGTGGTCGGTGATGCCGACGCGGCAAAGCCCCTGCTCCTTCGCCCTCTCCGCGATCAGCTCAAGAGGATTTTCCGCATCATAGGAATATTCGCTGTGAATGTGCCAGTCGGATTTAATGATCATTTCTGTGTACCGCCTTTCGGTGTAAAATAGTATTTATGGTTTTACATTACATAAGAAAAAACTTTATTTTCCCATTACCTCAGCAGCCTTTTTCATCATCTGACGGATCGGGAGATTATAGGGACAGCGATCCTCGCAAACGCCGCATTCGATGCAATCGGACGCTGTCTTCGGCAGGCTCGAATAGCGGCTCATTGCCCAATCCTTAAGATCGTAACGGCTGTAATATCCCTCGAACAGAAAAACACCGGAGATATTGATTCCTGCTGTGCAAGGCGCGCAGTAATTGCATCTGCGGCAGAAATTCGTGCCAAGGAGTTCTTTGATCTTTGAGATCTTTTCCTGTTCTTCTTCGCTCAGAGGTGAAGTATCGGATGTTGCCGACACGTTTTGAGCGATCTCGGCGGCATCCGCCATTCCGGGGATAACAACGGTCACTGCGGGATTGCTCACGATAAACCGCAAGGCAATATCGGCATCCTCGATCGCGCCGCCCGCCAGAGGCTTCATGCAGATAAAGCCGACATTCTTCTCCGCGCACTCCGCGATCAGCTCCTCACCCTGAGTTTCCACAATATTGTAGGGGAACATCACAGTTTCCACCCAAGGCAGATCTATCGCTTTGCGGAACAGCTCTGCGGAATGGAGCGTGATTCCGATATGCCCGATCTTGCCCGCAGACTTTGCCTCAAGGAGAGCCTCAAGCGCTCCGCCGGGTGCCATTACCTGCTCAAGGTCCTTCGGTCCGGGATTGTGTACCTGATAAAGGTCGATGTATTCGGTACGGAGATTTTTCAGACTGATGTCAATATCCTTTTCCATCGCCTCCTTGGTGCGCGCCATACTTTTGGTGGCAAGCACAAATTTATCCCTGACTCCTTCAAGCGCAAAGCCGAGATATTCTTCACTGACCGTATATCCGCGCGCGGTGTCGATAAAATTAACACCTTCTTTGATCAGCTCGCCGATCAAAGCCCTTGTGCCTTCGGCATCTATCTTCTGGATCGGGATACCGCCAAAACCCAAACGCGATATTTTAAGTCCCGTTTTTCCTAAAATTCTGTATTCCATTATCTCGCTCCTTTATGTAATTCTATTACTTCCCCGCATTTCGGAACCGTTACACAGGTTTCGGGGGATAATTCCGTTATTCTTGTTTTTATAATATCAGCGTGGCACTCGCGCCACATATCCTCATCTTTTCGTCCGTTTTCGTACAAATGAGCAAGGAAAATGTTTTTATCTGATAATTTGAGCATAAACTCCGCAAACTTGCGGTCTATGGGGTCATAACCATCCTTGAATCCGTTCTTGTCGCCGAGCCACACGTGAGCAAAGCAGTAATCCGCCATGGGAATATCGGGCATCCCCTCGAGCGAAAAGTCGCGCACGTCGACGGGGAAAACCATTGACGGCGCCTGCTCCGCCGTGACATAATAGCCGTATTCCTCGGTACCCTTGCCCGTAACGGGACGGAAATGCCTGCCCTTGAACGGCAAAATCGTCAATTTCCCAATATGCAACGGCTCATTTTCCTTGGCAACGTGGATACGATTCGGCAAAACGCCGCATTCCAACGCGCTTTCATAAAGGAAATCGGGGATGACCCACTCGACGTCGGTCTTCGACAAAGCCTTTACCGTGCTTTTTTCAAAGTGATCGTTGTGCCCGTGCGAAATGACCATAAGATCAAGATCCCCGAGCAGCTCGGCACACCGTTTTGGCGTATCGGCAAGCTTCAAGGCATTTCTGAAAGCCAAGTCCATTCCCCAACGATAGCCGTTTGTGTTAAACAGATAGGACGATGCATGGACAAATCCGAGCTTTACGCCCTCATCACCATCAAGCGCCGTAAGCGACGAGAGGAACCAACGGTCAAAGTTATCGCGAATCCCGTCATAAAGCTTTGCGCAAATCGGCAATTCTCCGCGCAGTTTGTCCACCGAGCCAAGCAAGGCTTCCTGGGCACCGTAAAGAGCCTGAAACCTTGGAAAATCAAGCTCTATGTTATAAAGTCCGAAATACTCATGAGAGAGCTTATCGAAAATACCCTTCAGCGGCATCAGATATCCATTCAGCGGAAAATGAGTCTTCAGCCCGCAGAGAGCGTGAATGTGCGTGTGTATTACGCGCTTGAAGAACTCTTTTGACGGGAAAGTAACGGGCTCTTGCGGGTAATTCTTCATGCGGTAGTATAAATAATGTCCGAAATCAAAACAGATACCGACGCAAGCGCGATCCGCCTTTTGGACAGCACTCAATACGAGCTCCGCGCTGTTGCCCTCTGTCTTATCCGGCAAAAGACGGTTGTTTTCAAGCGCGATCGTCACGGGGAATCCGTGATCCTCAACGTAATCGGCAAGCTCACAGAGCATTTCCGCGTTGTCCCCGTCAATGGGATGAACGGTAACGTTCACCTTGGCTTGACGGAGTGAAGAGAGCATCTTTTGAAGCGGCAAAAATACGTCACTTACTGCGGTTTCCCTGGATTTTACCCTTCCGTGAACCGATATGAGGAAGCCGCGATCCCAAAGCATATCGGCAACCGCGCCCACATCATCGGGAGAATGCGCGGGATCGACTGTACGAAGTTCGATCGAACGCACGCCTTGTTTTTTTAGCTTTTGCAACATACCCTCGCGGTCAACATCAAGCCCCGTTCCGCTTTTAAGCCATTCAAATGGCAAAGAAACGCCGATCATCGGGATACCTCCAAACATAAGAATTGTCGTCTTGTATTATAAATAAAAATATGGATCTCAACCATCTTTATTCGGAAATGAAGAAATTATTATATCCTTCAGAAAGCTCGCGCTCAAATGATTCAACGCGAAAAACAGCCTTGCAATTCCCCGGAATAGACACACAGAAGCGAATGCCTCCCTGTGTTTTTTCATAACTTACCGCAACTGCACCGTTTGGTGTCTGCATACTGCCCGACATTCTGCTGAATTTCGATATCGCCTGCGGACTTATCACCAATTCCGAATACCCGCAGGAATTTTCCGCCTGCTTGATTCCCAAAAGATATTCAAAGAAATACGCCACGGGTGCACCGAACATAGGATGGCAGTGAGATCTGCTTCGATTGCTGTCCCAATATTCATGGAAGGTAGTTGCGCCGTTCCTGCGCCAATGCTCGTAGCCCTGAGAGCCGTTGTTTGTGAGGATATCCACCGCAAGCTCTGCGTCGCCATGCTCGAACAAAGTACGGATAAGTACGTCGGTCGCAAAGATCCCCGTGTCAAAATACCCAAGCTTTTTATAGTAGGATACCATATTGGCGTATGTGGCTGCATTCCCAAGACCAAGATCCACGGCAAAGGAATTCGCCCCTTGAACGTTCATAACGAAATTACCGTCAAAGGTATTGAAATACGCGGCTTGAATAGCTTTCTTTCGGGTCGCGATCTTCTCACTGTATTCCTCGGCGTCGCTATCCTTGCCAATGATAAGAGCGATCTCCCGCATAGTTTCAAGTGATTTCACCATAAAGTAGGTGTTAACGAACGGCGCGGGAATAATGACCTGCTGATTATGGGAGGTGATATCTCTTTCGGGATAGAGTATGTTGGGCCCGCACCAATCTCCGAGACACCATTCGCCCGGCTTGTCACTTGTAACAAGTCCGAATTCCGAATGAGCTTCAAGATAGTCAATATAGCGCCGCATATTGCCGTAGTATCTGTAAAGGACGTCGGCATCTCCGAAATGTTTATAGAGCTGATAAGGAACCTCAACGATAGCGCATCCCCAGCCGCCGGGACCTCCTCCGCTTCTTATATACGGAGCGGTGTACTGAATATGCCCGCTTACGGTATCCTGACAATCACCAATGTCGCAAAGCCATTTTTCATAAAAGCTTCTTGCATCAAGCACCGACAGGGCTGCGTGACAGGTAAGCTGTCCGTCTCCGGTATATCCTCGCCGCTCCAGATGCGGGCAATCAGACGGGTGACCCGTGTGCATATTGCATAGCATCGTATGGATAAAAGTATTATACGTCCAACCCAGCGTTTCGTTATCGCATTCAAAGGTCGATGAAGGCGCAACGTCCGCATGCACCACCTTTACGCATTTCGGAACGGCGTCTCCCGTCACCTCAAAATATCGGAAGCAATACCAGGTGAAGTCCGGCTGAACGGTACGGTTGCAGCCGTCGGAGGTAACCTTATAATTCTGACCGTGCACGTGCCTTGGGTCAAGACTGCCGTCAGCCAGCAGATCCTCCGAAAAACGCACGTTTACAGTCTCGTCCTTCTTCGCGCGCAGATCGAGAACTGGATATCCCGTCGTGTTTTCTCCGCAATCGTAAATAATTCCGTTTTCACTCTTGCTGACGGCTTTTACGGGAAGCTCACGGATAAGCGCGTCGGCAGGGCAATCGGTCGATAAGTAGTCAGTATCCAGATCCTCGGTCAAGGCGGCGCGTTCCCAATCACTGTCATCGAAGTCGGCTTTGAAGGGATCATCGGATGTGGCATAGTCGTGACTCTCGTATTTTACAAAATCATAATCCGAAACATAGCTGTCACCAATACGGCAGTACTCGTTCGAAACGAAAAAGCTCTGCTCACCGTCGTTTTTTTCTGCGAGAATACAGTAAATCGCTTTTGGAAGACCGAAAACACGGGAACGGTGCGTGTACCATCCGCCGCCAAAATGAATGGCGATGACGTTTTCTCCGGGGATAACAAAAGGAGTTATATCAAAGCTCGGGACGTATACTCTGTGTCCGGAAAGTACCTCGTCCTTAGGATCGCACGTAGCTTCAAAATCCGAGGAAAGCGGCAGAAAGGTATCCGGATTTACGCACTTGCCGTTAATGTAACACTTAAAAAAGCCAAGCCCCAGAACATTGAGGGTGACTTTTTCAAAAGAATCAACGTCGAAGCGTCCGCGAAGGACCGAAAACGTTTTCGGAGTTCTCTCGGCTTTTCCCACCCACGCGGCATTCTTAAAAAAATAAGATCTATCCATACAGCATCTCCCGTTTTATATGTCGTTACACTAATTATATCATAAATACTGTTGCTTTTCAACCGAAAATAAAAAATCGCGAAAACAAAAGTCCGAGATGAAATTGTATCGAGGCGGAGGTGGCATTTCGGCAGACGAAAATGATGAAATTACCCAAGCGCTTTATCCAAGCAAGTGCGAACACAGCCCAGTCCCGTCGCATAGTCGAAATGAACGCAAAGCATAGCTTCACGTTCATTTCTCCTTGCTTTTGGGACAGCGCTTGCAAAAAACATCACACCGTGATGTTTTTTGCGGCGCTACCCAACGAGCTCCGCTCGTCGTTCTCATAATCCGGAAGCCACGAGGCGTAAGCCTCGTCTCCACAACCAAAAAGAGAACGGAACGCCTTGCGTTCCGTTCTCTTTTTGGTTGCGGAGGTGGGACTTGTAACCACCCATTTGCGCGCTTTATTCGGCAGGATAAT
>JAZSLM010000004.1:0-10840 GCA_045535375.1 Eubacteriales bacterium | reverse complement strand
CTTTTGGGCTGCGCCCCCTTCACCCCTGCATTGCGAGTGCGAACACAGCTGTTTGACTGTTTTTGTTCACTTTAACATATCGTTTTTTAGAATATGGGTTTGTCAATAACCTAAAATTTCCGCCCCAAGGGGCGGAAATTTATCTTTATTTCAGCTCAGAGCTGTTATTAAGAATGAGCGTGCTGTAGAGGAAGAGCACGTCCGCATTCTCGAAATTCACGCCCATCAGAAGGATCTGGGGGATCTGATAGCGGATGTCGATGATGGTGATCTTTGCGTAATCGTCTGCCATCAGGGGGATGAGGCTTCTGCCGTAGGAATCGCGGAAGACGACGAGTTCTTTATCGGTCTTTGCGTTCGGGTTCTCGATGGTGACCTTCGAAAGCTCGCCCGAGAGGAACATATCGTATGCGTCCTTGCCGTGTGCCTTTTCCATATCGTAAAGGCTGATCTCGCGGTTGTTTTCCCAGTCGAATACCTTGATGTTCTCCATATTCGCGTTGGTCAGATAATAGATAGTCTCGGGATCGAGGGGCTTGGGGGAACGGCCTGCATAAACGCCGTAAAAATCGACGTCGAGGGTGTTTACGTCATACTTCGAATCGTAATTGCCGCCCATACCGTTGACGAGAAGCTCTGCGATGTCAACGAGATGCTCCTGACGCCAGTGTGTATCGCTTGCGTAGAAATCTTCAACCGCAAGGCTGTCCTTGATGTTGATGTACTCCATAAACTCAACGCTTGCGAGCATCTTTTCGATAAACTCGTCATAGTCCATCGAGAGGTAGCCGTTCGCCTCGGAGAGGAAGTAGCCCTTATCGGGGATGATCGACATATAGGGCTTGATGCCCTTTTCCTTGAGGTACTTCTCATAGATGAAGGTCAGCTTTTCCGCCGCGTGAGCGATCTGATCCTCGCGGATCTCCTCCTGCATCTCTGCCGCAACGCCGTCGACGACGTAAACGCCGTCCTTATCCGACTTGTGGAACACGTTGGTATTGACAAAGGACTTGAGATTGCGGAAAAAATCGCGGAAGGGGAAGTTATCGGGAGTATATTTGTCGTCGAACTGCTTCATGAAGCTGTCGCCGTATTCAAGGCCGTCCTTCATAATGCTCTCCATATTGAGAGTGGGGAAGGCTGCGGCGGGGCGACGCTCGCTGTCAAGAAATTCGGGCTTTGGAAGAACGAGGCAAAGCAGAGCAAATCCGAAGACGGCAACACAGAAAACGACGCAGTTTACTATATTTTTGATCTTTGTATTCATTTGTCTTTACCTCCTTAGAATCTGAAGTAGAGGAAGGGGTTCGAGGAAGAGTCAACGAGGAAGGCGGTGACAACGAAGAAGAGAACCACGATCATAACGGGCTCGAGTACGTTTGCGACGCGTCCGAGCTTCTTCGACTCGGAGAACTTGATCGCAAGAGTCTTGACTACGGGGGTAGCGCCGACGATCGCCATCACGAGAAGAACCGCGTAGCTCTTGAGGTGATAGAGTGTTTCAGCCGAGGAGAATGCGATTCCGCCCGCGCCGAACATACCGCCGATGTAGCTGAACGCCTCGGTAAGAGTGGGGATCTGGAATACCACGAAGCTGAGGAGTGCCGCGAGAAGGATATAGAATCTCGAAAGCACTACGCTCTTATTGAGTGCCTTAAGCAACCAGAACTTCTCGATTAGAAGCAGAACTCCGAAGAATACGCCCCAAAGGATGAAGTTCCAGGATGCGCCGTGCCAGAAGCCGGTGAAGAGCCAGACGGCGAAGATGTTGATGATGTGGCGACCCTTCGAAACTCGGTTGCCGCCGAGGGGGATGTAGAGATAGTCGCGGAACCAGGAGCCGAGCGACATATGCCATCTTCTCCAGAACTCGGTCGCGCTCTTCGAAATGAAGGGGTAGTTGAAGTTCTCGAGGAAGCGGAAGCCGAAGACTTTACCCAGACCGATAGCCATATCCGAGTAGCCCGAGAAGTCGAAGTAGATGTAAAGGGCAACGGAGATAGCATAGATCCAGTACATAAGAACGGTCTTTTCCTCTGCCGCGTACACGATCTCGCTGAGGTCGTACATCGAGTTTGCGATAAGTACCTTCTTTGCAAGACCGATGACGAAGCGGCGTGCGCCCTCGCTGAACATAGTAAAACTGTGCTCTCTCTTTTCAAGCTGGAGGGCAACGTCGTGGTAACGGACGATGGGACCCGCAATAAGCTGGGGGAACATCGCAACGTAAGCGGCAAGGTTGATGGGGTTCTTCTGCGCCTTCTCACCTCTGTATACGTCAACGACGTAGGAGATGATCTGGAAGGTGTAGAAGGAGATACCGATCGGAAGAACGATCTTGAGAAGCGGGATCGAGGTGCCGAGGACCTTGTTGAAGTTATCTATAAAGAAGTCCATGTACTTGAAGTAGAGCATAAAGGAAATTATGCAGGCTACGGCAAGTCCGACGAACAGTTTGGCAATTTTTCTCTCGCGGAATTTCTCGATAAGAAGTCCGAAGATATATCCGAGGATGATCGCGATGATCATCAGTCCCGCATACTTTACTCCGCCCCAGGCGTAGAAGAACAAGCTGAACGCGAGAAGTACCGCATTTTTGAACTTAAAGGGAACGATATAGTAAAGAAGAATTATAGCGGGCAGGAAGTAAAATAAGAAAGAAATACTCGAAAAAAGCATTATTTATGCTCCTTTGGGTGAAATTTTGACTTATTAAAGGAGATATTGCTCTATGGAGTCAATATCCCCTTGGGTTTTAAGTATTAATTACTGAGCGAAGGTGTGCTCAACAACAGCGGTTGCGCCCTCAACGAGAGTGGGGATGCTTGCTGCGAAGGGATCAACGATACCGCCGAACTGAACTGCGCCCCAAACAACGAGGATGCAGTCGCCGGGCATCTTTGCGATAACGAGCTTCTCGGGTGCGCCGCAGATCCACTGACGTGCAAGGATGTTAGCCTTGATAGCCTCGATGGAAGCGTCAACGTCGGTGCCTGCGTTGAACTGGATGGTGTAGCAGTTGAAGTTGTTGGTGTTCATAAGGTTGAACATGGAAGCTGCGGAAGCGATCTTTGCAACCTCAGCGGTGGGAACTGCGAGGTTCTGCTCGTAATCCTCGTCTGCAAGAGCAACGAATGCTGCGGGACCCTCGGGATTAACGGTATCAAAGTTGTTGATATTACCGCCGCCGACCCAAAGCTTGGTGTCGTCGGTAGCCTGGGCTGCGTTATAGCCGTCGAAGATGATCTGAAGAAGCTCTGCTGCGTTAGCGTAGGGAAGCTCAACGGGAGCCTCGGTAACTTCCTCGGTGGTCTGATCTGCTGCGGGAGCGTTGGTTTCGTTGTTTTCTGCCTCGGTGGTCTCGTCGCCGTTGCCGGTGCAAGCTACAAAGCTCATGGTGAGCATAAGAAGTGCAAGAGTGAGTGCAATGAGTTTTTTCATTTTTGGTTTTCTCCTTTTTTGTGTGAAAATATTTTCTTTTATTTATTTTTCTATATTAACGTACCAAACGTGGGATTCTCCATCCTGAGTGAGTACGATATTGTAACCTCTGTCGGTCCTGATCGTGCATTCCTTGGTGTCGCCGGGGAAGGTAACGATGATAGAAACGCTTCCGTTTGCAAGAAATTCGTTTCCTTCGTAAAGAGTTTCGCCGTTCTTATCGAGAACAAGCATAGTGCCATTTGTGAGTGTGAGTTTTGTTTCCTTCTTGAATTCAAGCTCAAGGGGAAGACTTACGTCTTCGATCTCAAACGTCTCAACGTAATATGCAACCGCGCGGGGCATATATTCGTTGACCGTTCTGGGAGAATCGGCGATGCTTTCGCCGTAGAGGAGAACGTCCTGCCCGCCGATATTGCCTGCGATCAGCACTCCGATCGCTAAAATGAGGCAAGCGGCGATCGCTCCGTAGCGGTAGACGTTGCGCATAAGCGTCCGCGCGGTGATCTTGGACCCGCGGGTGCGTCTTTCATCGGCTTCGGCTATCAGGGCGTCGTCGATGTGTGTTAAGGCTTGCGCCAGAATTTCGTTTTTCATTTTGTTACCTTTTGTGTCAGATGTGTATTTCGTGTTCGGTGAGATGTGTTTTCAGCGAGAGGCGCATTCTGTGAAGGATCGATTTGACCTTCGACTCGGACATATCAAAGAAATCTGCGATATCCGAGATCGACTCGCTGTGGAAGTAGCGTCGCACGAAGACCTTTCGCATTTCCTGCGGCTGAGTGTAAAGGAATTCGCTTATGATCCGTCCGAGCTCCTCGGCGTTATCCGTGAGCGTTCGGGGATCCTCGATGCATTCGTCAAGCTCTTCAAGAGAGAGTGCGAATTCGCCGCCTCCGCGACGTTCGGCGTGATTAGCCTTGTGGCGGTTGATCGAAAAGTTTCTCGTCAGCTTTCCGAGAAAAGCCGGGAGATTTTCGGGGCGGTGAGGTGGGATCGAATTCCAAGCCGCAAGCAGGGTATCGTTTACACATTCCTCGCTGTCCTCGCGGTTGTGTAAAATATTCATTGCAATATTCATACAGTAGGTGTTGTATTTTGCCGAGGTCGCCGCAATGGCTTGCTCGTCACGCGCAAAATACAAATCAACAATCTTATCGTCTTGCATGTTTGCCTCCAATGCCCTACACCTATATACACAACAAAATTTTCGTTTGGTTGCACGGTTTCGGAATTTTTTTTGATTTTTTCGAAAAAAATTTTTCAGAGAACGCGAAAAAGGGATATTTTTCCGCATTACTATTTATTATACCATACATTTCCGAGGTAAATCAATAATAAATTGCTTTCTATATGTTACAAAACAGTGTAGAGCGAGGGGATTGATTGATAAAAGTTCGAAAAGTAATTCTGATTACATAATAAATACAACACGAAAGCATCGGTACTTACTATTTTAATAACGAAATTCAGGAAGTTATGTTCGCACTCCCCAAATCAGCCTTCCCCGGTGGGGGAAGGGGGACCACGAAGTGGTGAATGAGGCGTTTTATTAAGATACAGTTTTTCGAGCGTAGCGAGAAAATCTTCCCGATTGACCAATAAATAATTAATTTCTTGATAGAATTATGCAAATATCCTTAGTATTATATTTTTTGCAACCCAAATGTAGGATCAAGATTTACTGTGGTAACGTTTTGGAAGTTTTTCGCTAAAGCGAAAAACAGTATCTTATCAGGCGCCTCATTCGTCAGCCTTCGGCTGCCACCTTCCCCCACCGGGGAAGGCTGATTTGGGGAGTGCGAACATAGCTTTCTGCAATTTATTGAATATCAATGATTAGTCAAAACAAGATAATACAACAAAAGCAAAACTAATTCTTCGTATCAATAATATTCAAACAGAAATGGGATTTGTTGTATAAAACTATATAAAACATCCGCCCGCACTTGTAAGTAAGTGCAGGCGGATATGGTCAATCCTCGTAGACCTTTTCGGGCTTTCTCGCAAGGATCTCAAGCGCGGACTTCGAGAAATACTCGAGCGGATCGGCATCTGCGCCGCCGACCTTCATCTCGAAATGCAGGTGGGGCTCTTCGGCAAGTTCAAGCACACCGCCCTCTCCGACAGCGCCGAGGAGAGTGCCCTCCGAAACCTTTGCGCCGACCTTGATGCCCTCGGCAAGGGTATCGTCAAGTCCGCGATAGACGCTGACGGCATCTCCGTCGTGCTCGATCCAGATGCACTTGCCCCAAAGGGGATCGTCCGCGATCTGCTTGATCTTTCCCTTCGCGGCGGCATAAACGGGCGCGGCGGCTTCGGTCATAATATCAATTCCAAGGTGAACGCGCCATTCGCCGAGGGTATTGGAGAAGACCTGAACCGTGGGATCGTGCTCCTTTCCGAGAATGCCCTCCGCGGGAAGCGAAAGAGTCGGGATCTCCGCCGCGACGGGGAGATCGGTATCGGCTCCCGAAGCGTCGGTATCGGCGGGCGCCTGCGTTTCCGCGGGGGGCGCAGTCGTTTCGGGCGCGGGAGCGGCTGTTTCGGGGGACTGAAGGGTGGTTTCGGGCGCGCTCGTATCCGCAGGCTGACCGCGGCGCGCCTTGTTCGCGGCGGAAGTCATCGCCACGGCGGCGGCAAGAACGATGAGGAGCACGGCAACGGTCAGATAGACGGTGCGGTTGACGCGTTCCGCGCTCTCATTTTTTTCCGCGGGAGATTTTTCGCCCGCAATCTTGATCTTAGCGGACTTCTTCGGGAATTTGATCTTTTTGGATCTGAGTGGATTGAATTTCATTTTTGGCTCCTTTTGATTGGTTACAGTCATATTTTTAACCAAGCGAGGGGGTTTTATTCAGATAACACTGGGTGTGTCTATGTTTTCTTGATATATACATTACATAACTTCGTCCACACTTTGAAGAAACGCTGTCAACTATATAAAGAAAGCTATGTTAGCACTTGCTAAATAGGGGTGCAGGGGGCGAAGCCCCCTGCACAATAAAAAACGATGTCATCCTGAGGGCGCGTCCGCAGACCGTTTGCGCCCGAAGGATCTCGTGACGACCGAGTTGTTCCTCGGGCGTCGCGGTGCCTATACAAAGGAATTTGATATGAATAACCGAAAAAATAAAGTTAAACAGATATGTTTGCACATTCTAAAGTCATCATAAACGAAATCACTGTGTAACTTTGATACTACACAGTGATATTTTATATTCATATACTTTTAGTTTGTCGGGTACAGTGCAAACTTCTTCGCCAGCACCGCGCCGCCTCTTGTAAATGGGAGGCGGCACGAGATTGTTCGGGCGTATATGCCTGCGGGCACGCCCTCAGGATGACATCGTAAGCGATGAAGGGGGCTGCGCCCCCTTCACCCCTGCTTGCGAGTACAAACATAGCTTTCTTAATGTATTTATTTGTTTACCAAGATTATTCGTTCTTTTTCTCATCGTCCGAATCGTTTTTATTATCTTCTTCGAACTTCTGAATTTTGCTCTCGATTATTTCATGTATATTTTCTCTCCAATCACCGTCCTTCGAGAGCGCATCTTGAAAATCGCGGAAGTCGGGATTGTCGCTATCTTGAAGAAATGTACGGCGGATGAGCATTTGGTCAATAAAAGAAACGATTAGATCGATCACAAGCAACGCAAGCGCGGCATACATACATGGCTTAACGGAAATTCCGATCAACATCAAAATAATACTCGGCCAAAAAAGCCAGAAAAAACGAAAAACCACGTTTGAAATGTATCCAAACCAAAACAAATCAGCAGGATATCTTCTCTTACTCATTGTTTTTCTCCTTTTTCCACTCTTGATATATCCTCATCGCGCCGTAATTTGACGCGAGGGTGGCGAGTTCGTCGGGGACGGAGATGAGATTTTCGGTGCCCGCCTCGGCGAGGAGTATCATAAATACCGTCTTGAGGGGGTCGCCGCCGCCGACTACGACGGGCTTGCCCTTCGACTCGGGCTTTGCGGCGATGCGCGCGACGGTCTGAATATCGTCGTGCAGAAGCGCGCCGACAAAGAAGTTCGCCGCCTCGTCCTGACTGTAGCCGCCGAGGAGCTGGAGCATTCTCGCCTTGATGAGCATCGACGACAGGCCGTATTTATCCGCCATTCGCCAGCCGAGGGTGAGCATTTCGGGCATTATCTCGCGGATAACGGGATTCGGAAGCGCGCTCTTGAGCATGGTGTGCTCCGAGATCGAGGCGATAAATTCGCCGCACATGCCGCTTCTGATCGAGCAGATCTTGCCGTCCGTGACCTCCATTACCTTGTTGTGCGAACCGGGCAGGGTGATGATGAAATCATCGGACAGAGAGAGCGCCTCGCTGATGCCGTAGATCTCGCTCTCCTCTCCGCTCATCGATTCGTATGTCACGATCTTGGTTTCAAGATCGGCGTCGGGTGCGGGCAGGGTCTTGACTCCGGGGATGAAGAGGATCGGAATGCCCGTGACCTCCTCCATTTTCACCATTTCCGCCGCGCCGACGCTTTCGGGTATCCACGCGGGGCAGATCGCGTGCGGAATTTTGTGGATTCCGACGTCGCTTGCAAGCGTGCCCGATGAAATAACGACCTCGATGTCGCTCTCGGTGAGCGAATTCCGCTCAAGAAGCGTCTTTATCAGCGCAGAAAGCGTTTCCTTTAATATATCCGTCGAGCCGCGGAATGCGCCGTCGCGGATACCGCACTTCGCGCGCTCCCGGTCGATAAGGTCTTTTCCGTCAAACAGGCGGCAGCGCATATTCGTCGTGCCGCAATCAACTGTAATTATCATTTTTTACTCCAATAAAAATCTCCGGTATAGTTGACAAATAAAAAATATTATGATATAATAATACATGCAAGAGGATGCACGCCGCAGGCGGCTGCCTCCCTCGCGTTTAAGAAGAACTAACCGTTCAACTTGCTAGGGTTGGGGGCGGTTAGTTCTTTTTGTTATTATTATCATAAATGCTTACGATAAGATTGATGATCAAGACGATAAGACTTAAGAGAGCAAAAAGTTCACTGTAAGTAACCGGCATATCAATCACCTCCTCTCGCATAACTTCGAGGAGGAAAAAAGAATTTGCCTCCTCACAAAGCTAAACGCATATTATGGGAGGAACCGCCGCCGCTTTGGCGTACATCCCGCAACCGAGGTTGCTGACACCAATAAGGTGCTGACTGAATTATAGCACAAAGCGGCGGATTTGTCAATATTTTCTTTTATTCTATCGAAAAAGAGAAGTATTTCTTATTTGGTTTAATCGCAAGATCAATGGTATAGCAATCTGCAGAGCCGTCAAAAGTGTGTTTTTCGATGCTGACCGACTCGGCGGCATCGGCGTCATAGGTCAGAACCGAGTCAAGGATTCCGATCTTGCCGTTTTCGAGCTTTTTCGGCTCGCGAATGCAAACTATTCGCTCAACGATCTCTCCGTCGCCGCTGTAATCAAAGCGGTCGGTGACGCGCAGACTCGTTTCGGTGAAGGAAAAACGGCGTTCGAGCGTGGAAAGCTCGTCTATCCCGTAAGCGGGAGCAATATCGAGGACGAAATCTTCTCCGTCAACGCGCGCGTCCCGTGCCGCAAATTCCCGTCCCTCCTTCTGTTCCTCACCGCCAAACGTGGGCAGGCTGTGTCCAAGCGTGCGCGTGTGGAAGAAGGTGTATCTCTTTTCACGGAAATAATCCTTGCAGTATTTGCCCGTGCCGGGGTCGGCAAGGATCTGGATGCCGTTCTTGGCAAAGATGAAGGATCCGACGTCGTTGTGGTTGTGCGGTTCTTTGTTGTGTCCGCCCTTCGCGGCAAAGCCGTAATACAGGGTCTTTTTGATATACCACTCCGAATCCTCGGCAAAGAAGGCGGTGCTGTCGTTCGGAAGCGCGTTGGTATCGAAGTCCTCGCGATACCAGAGCGCAGAACGCAGATGCAGGCAAAAGCGTGCGCAGCCGTCGTAATTATAGGAAAGCGAACGGTCGTAAACGACAACGTCGTCGGGATAGACCGATTTCAGATAGTGAACCAGACCGATGTGGTAGGAAAGCGAGGTGCCCGAGTCGGCAAAGCTGACCGAGGTGCGACCCGAAAGGAACATTTTTTGAATGTACGTTGCAACTGCACGGACCTTCGGGCGGATGAAATAATCGACCTCGCCGTCCGTGAATTTTTTGACCATATCGGCGTAAACGGTGAAAAATCCGAAGCCGTAGTGCCAATAACCGCAGCCCTCAACGCAAAAGCCGTCGTCCGCAAAACCGCTGAGGTAGCATTCCATGGTCGCTTCAATGCGAGGGCGAAGCTCGGCGAATCGCTCGGGGAAGAGGAGCATAAGCGTGCATCCCACCGAGCCGACGCAAACTGCCGCCCAGTTGTTCGTGCCCTTTTCCCACCAGAGCTTATTGAGCTTGGTAGCGTAAGGCTCGATGATGCGGCGGTCGATCTCCGCCTCAATGCGCGAGGCAACAAGCGGATCGAGGCGATCCTTGAGCATTGTGTAAATTTCCGCAAGCGCAAAACCCGTTTCGGCGGCAAAAAGGTCCACCATAAGACTTTTGTCATTGTTGGCTTGGGAGTAATGCGCCGGCAAGCACCAGGTATACTCGTTGCAAACGGCGAAAAGTACGTCTTGCAGATAAGCAAAATATTTTTCCTCTTCGGGATACATCAGCGAAAGGAAGGTGCAGGCGTTCATACGCAAACGGCGGTTGAAGTAGACCGCCTCATATTCGCTTCGGCTTCCCGTGACCGAAAAGAGTTTGAAAAGGCTGTATTTCAGCTCGGGGATCTCGTGACCCTCGCAATGATTGTTCCAGATAGCAAAATTTTCGTCGCGAAAACGGGCATAGCAATCTTTTTCTCTGACCTCTGCCCAAAATTCTTTATCACACGCGCGGTCAAGTAATCTCATTTTTCGAGCCTCCCGAAAACTTTTTCTTCATTATATAATATTATGTCGGAAAAGTCAAGCTCTGCGACAAAAAAGGCTTGACTTTTTGCTTACTCCGTTGTATAATTATTAAGTCATCTGCCCGTGGCACAGCTGGATAGCGCGTCAGACTCCGACTCTGAAGGCCGAAGGTTCGAATCCTTTCGGGCAGGCCAAAGATAACCCATAGGGACAAAGTCCCTGTGGGTTATCTTTTTCTTGTTCTATAGATTCGAACCTCTTGCTGTTGCTCTGCAACAGCAATCATTTGCGCGCTATTGCCGAATGTCAGTTTAGCACAAATTATGCGCGCAAATAGAGGTTCAGAATCCTTTCGGGCAGGCCAAAGATAATCCATAGGGACAAAGTCCCTGTGGGTTATCTTTTTCTTGTTCTATAGATGCGAACCTCTTGCTGTTGCCCTGCAACAGCAATCATTTGCGCGCTACTGCCGAACGTTAGTTTA
>JAZSLM010000061.1:0-4562 GCA_045535375.1 Eubacteriales bacterium | reverse complement strand
AGGGGAGAAGAGCTGCGTGACGAGCGCGCTTGATAGCGGTCTGAAGCTCTCTCTGGTGCTTAGCGCAGGTGCCGGAAACACGGCGGGGAAGGATCTTGCCGCGCTCGCTGATGAACTTGCGGAGGCGGGATGCATCCTTGTAATCGATGTAGCTGATGTTTTCTTCGCAGAAGATGCAAACCTTTCTGCGGCGGCGGTTAGCGTTTGCAGGACGAGCTGCGCGAGGTGCGCGCTCCTGTGCGGGCTGTCTATCCATAATTAAATACTCCTTATAATTTTTAATGATTATCAGAAAGGAAGATCGTCATCGTCTTTGATGATGTCAAAGCTTTCTGCAGCGCCGGGCGTAGCATAGGGCTCGGCGGAATAGGATGCGGCGGGAGCGATATCTCTTGCCGGACCCTCGTTTCGGGAATCAACGAACATAGCATCGTCTACGACAACTTCGGTCGCATATCTGTTCTGACCCTGCTGATCAGTCCATTTTCTGGTCTGGATCGAACCGGTAACGCAAAGGGAAGAACCCTTCTTGAAGTAACGAGCAATGAATTCAGCTCTCTGTCTCCAAGCAACAACGCTGATAAAATCTGCCGAAGGCTGATTCGAATTTGCGTCGGTGGTGCGGTAGGGGCGGTTAACTGCAAGAGTGAAAGAAACTACCGAAATGCCTGTAGCGGTTGTCTTGAGCTCGGGGTCACTTGTGAGTCGACCGCAGAGAACAACCTTATTAAGACTGAGATTTGCCATAGCTGTCGGGAATGAGATTACTCAGCGTCAGCGGGAGCAGCTTCCTCAGTAGCGGGAGCTTCCTGGGCTGCGGGAGCCTCTTCTACTACTTCCTCAGCGGGAGCAGCAGCTGCAGCAGCAGCCTTGTCAGCTGCGCGGCGAGCAACCTTTTCTGCCTCAGCTTCATCAAGCTTGAGGATAAGGCTACGCATTACGTTCTCATCGATGTTGAGTCTTCTCTCGAGCTCGTGGGGATAATCAGAGGGAGCACGGAAGGTGATGATGGTGTAGAAGCCTTCGTTCTTGTCATTGATGGGGTACTCAAGACGGCGCTTACCCCAAGTGGTTACGTCGATGATCTCGCCGTTCTTTTCGACGCGGGAGATGAACTTGTTCGCAACAGCCTCTGCAGCTTCGATGCCGCCGGTGAGGTCGGTGATGAACAGAAGTTCATACGCATTGGTGATTTTGTTATCCATATTTTTACCTCCTTATGGACGTCAGGACACAGGTCTCTCCTGTGCCAAGGAGACGGGATTAAAGAATTTTCCCGTACCAAATCAACATTATACCACAAACTCCCTCTTTTGTCAAGAGGTTTTGAAAAATATTTTTATAATTAATTATATGAAGAATATTTTGGATACTTATCAAAGTCTTCTTTGCTTCCCGCAAATACGTTAACGTCTATGAACCTTTCCTTCCCGTTATATCCTTCGAACCGCTCTCTGTTGGTGTATTGCCAAAAAGTCCACTCGCGCCCATCAGAAAGAATAGGATCAAAATACACATCGCGTATCCAGATGTCATATTCGCTGTAAGCGCCCGAAAGGTATAGCTCGTATGACTTTTCGGTTGCGTAAATGATCGGTTTTAATCCGTAATGGCGTTCGAGCATATTGAGCATGATGCCGAGTTCTTTGTCTACGTATTCACGGCTTGGCGGATTCTTTTCGTAATTTCCATAGAATTCGAGGTCAATAACTGGTGGGAGCATTCCGCCAAATGGGGTTACCGTATCAATGAACAGTTCGGCTTGCGTTTCTGCCGGGCTGTCGTAGCTGAAAAAGTGATAGGTACCAACCGCGATTCCGGCTTTTTGAGCTTCCGAAAAATTAAAAGCAAATCGGGGATCAACCAGAGAACTGCCTTCGGTTGCTTTAATAAACGCAAACGATATGTCGTTCGCCGCAAGCGTCTTCCAATCTATATCACCCTGATAATTCGAAACGTCTATGCCGCGTACAGGGTAAGTCTCGGGGCTCGGATTGTTCAGAAGAATAATACCGTTATAAATCAATCCGGCAAGAATAACAAAACAACACGATAATATCGCAATGATCAATATGATTGCCGGTTTTAATTTCTTGATATAAATAACATAGCTCATTGTTCACTCCTTGCTTCGTGATGTAATATTAATTATATCATAAATCAAGCAAATTTCAACACTTTTTTCAAAAACTCTTGATTATTCTTCCTTTTAATGATATAATATACGCGAATTTGATATATACAAAGGCGGAAGACTATGGCTAAAAATAATAAACTGACTCTTAAGACCTGGCTCTTTATGAACTTCGGTATTCTTTTGATGGCGATAGGTATCTATTTCTTCAAAGCCCCCAACGGATTCGCAACCGGCGGCGTCAGCGGCGTGGCGATCATTCTCGCAAACATCTTTCCCGTTCTGACTCAGTCGGTCTATATGATGATAATCAACGTGCTCCTGCTTGTCGTCGGTGTGATCGTTCTTGGCAGGGAATGCGGAATTCTTACCATATATTGTTCCTTGATGCTCTCGCTCGAAAACTGGCTGTTTGAAACGATTGTCCCGCTTTCTGTGCCGCTTACCGCGTATCCGTTACTTGAACTCGTTTACG
This sequence comes from Eubacteriales bacterium, assembly GCA_045535375.1. Classification (GTDB taxonomy): domain Bacteria; phylum Bacillota; class Clostridia; order Oscillospirales; family CAG-272; genus CAG-390. Next base: position 1,953 of record JAZSLM010000061.1, on the reverse strand, counting down.
CAGTGCTTCTCACCGGCGTAGGTTCTGCTATTATATTCAAATGCAAAGCTTCTTCCGGCGGAACCGATATCGTCGCTCTTGTGCTGAAAAAATATACCTCTATGAACGTCGGTACAGCTCTTCTGTGCACCGACTTCCTCATTGCCGCAATGACTTTCATCAGATTCGGCGAAGAGGGAATAAGCATCGATCCGCAAACGGGACTTTTCTCGCTCCTCGGTCTCTTTGCAAAGGTGTTTGTTGTTGACGATATTATCGACTCGATCAACCTCTGCAAATCCTTCACGATAATCACCACCAAACCCGCGAGCGTCACCGATTTTATACTGAAAGATATCAAGCACAGCGCTACTATCATTTCAGCATATGGCGCGTATACCCAGGAAGGCAAGACCGTTATTATGACCGTTTGCCGCCGCTCCGAAGCGATCAGGCTGCGCAAGAAAGTCTACGAGATCGATCCCGGTGCCTTTATGATCATCACAAAAACCAGCGAGATCATGGGCAAGGGCTTCAGAGATAACACGAATTAACATAGGAAAGGAAAATAAATTATGGCTAACACCAAATGGGTCTGCGGTTGGGGTACCGCGATCGACACCACTACCCAGACGATCACCGATTATATTGAGGATATCACGTTCAGATACGTGATCTATCCCACAATGCCCGCAAGCGCGGTCAGACTTCATTTCTCTAATCTTTACGGAACCGAAGAAATTACCGTCGATAAGGTCTTCGTAGCAAAGCGCTCTGTTAATAAGGAAGCAAAAGCCGGTACGACCGTAGAAGTTCTCTTTGACGGCAAATCGGGATTCACCCTTGAGCCCGGCACCGAATGCACGAGCGATCCCACTGACTTTGATCTCGCGCCCGCGGAGGAATATTTCGTAAGCTTCTATATAAAGGAAAGAACTCAGCTCCGCTGCGGACATTGGAACAGCGGTCATTACATCACCAAATATTATTCGCAGGGCGATTATGCCGGTGCGGATGATATCCCGTGGCTTACCGTCGGCGACGGAGGACCGTACGTATTCCTTCATTCTATAGATTATCTCACTCGCGAGGATTGTTCCTCGATCGTCGCGTTTGGCGACTCTATCACCGCGCAGCCCTGGCCCGATTGCTTCGCGCGCCGCCTGGTCGAACTCGGCATCGATAACAGAGCGATAATCCGCCGCGGAATCGGCGGAAACCGCGTTCTCCGCGAATACAAGGCGCGAATCAAAAAGCATTGGGGTGAAGCCGGAATCAAGCGCTTCGAGCACGCTCTCGATACTGCTGTCGGCGCAGAGGCGGTTATCGTTCTTCACGGCATTAACGATATCATCCATCCCGGCGTGAATAATCCCATTTGCCCCATGAGCGAGCTTCCCACTCCTGCGGAACTTATCGAGGGCTATAGAACCTACATTGCTATTGCACATAAGCTTGGACTCAAGATTTACTTTGCTACTCTCCTTCCTTGTCCTCGTTGCCTGAATGATGGCGGTTACAGAGAAGAGATCCGCCTTGCCGCAAACGAGTGGATCAGAACCACCGATGAACACGACGGTGTGGTAGATTTCGAAGCAGCGGTTCGCCGTGAAGATGATCCTCAGCAGATAATTCCCGAATTTGACAGCGGAGATCATCTCCATCCCTCGCTTGCAGGCGCAAAGCAGATGGCTTGGTCGGTGCCCGAAGAGTACTTTAAGAACTAAATGCGAAAGAAAATATGCCCTTCGGTTTATCCGGAGGGCATATTTTGTACAAATTGTGCAAAATGCACTTTTTGAAACAGGAATAAAGGAAATTAGATTATTAATATTTCACAAACCTCAAAAAAACTAAAAAAACTTCAAAAAAGGTATTGACAAAGCGAGTTGAAAGTGGTATAATATACGAGCTGTCGCGGAAAAGCGGTGGCGAGGTCATTGAAAATTGAACAACAGACTAAGAAGTACAAGC
>JAZSLM010000006.1:0-16066 GCA_045535375.1 Eubacteriales bacterium | reverse complement strand
ATACAAATTTTGTCTTCCAAAGCCCGCTTGGCCTCCGTCTTCGCGCTAATGAGCGCGGCGGCTGTGATTTATCCCTTAGGAAACAGAATTTTATAATAGTCGTTATCGAGGATATAGGGGCCGTAGGTTCTCATATTGTAGAGATAATCTCTTTTCTGAGAAACGTAAGCCTCGAGTGCGGCGGGATCGACGTTGTAACCCTCGGCTACCGTGAACTTCTTGGTTTTGAAGTTGAACTCTCCGTAATCGGTAATAAAGTGGTAGCTCGATTTGAGAGTGTTGAGAGTAACGATGCCCTCCGCGTTGAAGTCAAGGATATCCTGACCCATAAGGATTCTCGAATCGTACTCCGCACCGAAGAGATTGAGCAGAGTGGGGAGAATATCAATAGCGGAGCAGACCTTATCGACCTTCACGGGTTCCTTCATAGAGCCCGACCAGATGATGAGAGGAGCCTTGTAGAGGTCGAAATTGTTGTAAATATCGTCCTTGGGCAGACCGTACATCTCCGCAAGAGCCTCTTGATTTGCCGCGTCATCCTCGCTCAGACCGTAGGGAAAATGGTCGGGAGCAAGAACGAAAACGGTATCCTCGAGAATGCCGAGGCGTGCGCATTCATCGTAAAGAGCCTTGATCATAAGCTCTACCTCATACTGACACGAGATGAAGGAGAGAGAAAGCTGATTCTTATAATCGTTTCCGAGCACCCCGGTGACGTAATCACGGTGCTTTGCCGCCTGGCGGTTGCCGCCGAAGGTCTGGTAAGCGTGACCCGAAACCGTCATATAGTAGAGGTGGAAAGGCTCCTTGAGGCTGAGGTAGGAAAGCGAATTGACTGCAAGCTCCCGGTCGGATTTCGGCCAAGCGGACGTGAAGTTAACGTCCCAATTGCCTACTGCGTGCCAATCGTATCCAAAATTCGGATGTGACTTATCGCGGCTGTAATAATCGTAGGTGTGGTTGTGGAATGCGTGGCATTCATATCCCATCGTGGTAAGAAGATTACCGAGTGCGAAGGGCTGATAGGTATTCGCGCTCTTTTTCAGACAGGAAGCATCATAATAAAAGTTGCCCGTGATATTTGCATATTCACCCGTTGCGGTGCTTCCGCCCCAAAGTGAGCAATAATAATTCTCGAAAACAAATCCCTCGTTCTTCATCATATAGAGGGTGGGAGTGAGCTTTTCATTGATAGCAGCCGGCGCCCAGCCTTCAACAGTGATATAAATGAGGTTCTTACCCTCGAAAAGACCGGTATATTCGTGTTTGTTAGTGCCGGCGCGCGATGCAAAGAACGAGTGCGCCTTGGCGAGATTGTTCTTGCCCGCGGCTTTTGCGTCCGCTATCAGCTTTTCGAAATCAATGTCGAGGCGCTGGGGACTCCTGTCAACTACGGGGGGCGGAGGGGGCGGAGGAGTGGTTTGTTCTCCGCTTACTTCACCCGAAGCCTCGGTTCCTCCGGTAACTTCACCGCTGTCGGGCGGACTTACGGGATCTGTGTCGGGGGATGTGGTAACCTTCGGACCGAAGATATCAACGCCCTGAATCGCGGTTGTGATCTCGCCCTCGAGTACGTCGGGGATCTCACCTACGTCTGCCTCGGGCATACCGAATAGCTTGTACTGTATTTCAAGACGAGCGGTGGTCAGAACTCCGAATTTGCTGATCGAATCCTTGACCTGGAAGCCCTCGCGGTAGATGAATCTATCACCGAAAAGATCGTCGTGCGCATTGACGTAAAGAGTGCCGAGCAAAAAGAATCCCACGGCAAAAACTGCACAGCAGATGCGAAGCATCCACTCGGACTTTTCGGGTACGATCACCTTTCTTCCAAAGATCGCAAAAAGAATGAAGGGGATAAAAAGCAACAGCACCCAATGGATATTGGCAAAGATAACCTTGATGGTATTATCCATATAATCGGCAAGGTTGCCCGCCATTCCGAGCGTTGTAAGCTGGAAGAAATCGCCGAAAAACGCCGAATAGATGACCTGAATACAGCAAAGAAGCGTTGCTCCGCCCAAAATCACAAGAGTTATGATATAGTTTATCTTTCTGCTGAAGAACGTGCAAAGGATCGCAGTTATCATAGCTCCCGCCACGCTGAAGAAAGTGGAATAAACGAAGAATGAAGGCTCAATCTCGGAAAATGCGGCAATATGTGCCACAAGCTCGATATATATCAGCGCAATGGGCAAAAAGATGACGAAAGGAAGCGTACCGAAAAGTCTGTCTGCAGGAGATTTATCGCCCGGCTGACGGCGGGGCGCTGCGGCATCGCTTGTCCTTTGTTTCTGGTTTTCGTTGTAATTCATTAAATTTTCCTTTTAGATGCGCCTTATTTCTTGTGATAAAGCGTCTTTGTCTGGTAATAGGGTTCGTAGGTGATGTTGACACCGAGTTTTTTGAGAAGATTTTCGTCGGTATGTGAGAGGATGACGGTAGAGTGAGCGTCACATCCGCGCAAGCTTGCAAGCTGGTCTATCGCGCGTTCGGCATCGGGTGAATTGACGGCACATACCGACAGTGCTACGAGCACTTCGTCGGTGTGAAGTCTGGGGTTGTGGTTGCCGAGATGCTCGACCTTAAGATGCTGGATAGGCTCGATGATCTCGGGGGGCATCAAGTGCTGTTCATCATCGATACCTGCAAGGGCCTTAACGGCATTGAGAAGCATTGCCGAGGTCGCGCCGAGAAGCTTCGAAGTCTTGCCGGTGACAATGCGTCCGTCGGGAAGCTCGATAGCGGCGGGAGGTTCGCCTGTGGCATCACGCTTGGCAAGAGCGGCGGCAATAACCGGACGGTCAGCGGGAGAGATCTTTGCCTGCTTCATCTGGATCTCATGCTTATAGACGATCTCCTTCGGTTCTTCGCCGTTTCGAACGGCAACGAGAGAATTGTAATATCTTCTTATAATCTCGCGGTTTGCGGCTTTGCGGACGACTTCATCATCAATGATGCAGTTTCCGACCATATTAACGCCCATATCCGTGGGGGACTTATAGGGGCAGGAGCCGTAGATCTTTACAAATGTCGCGGCAAGAACGGGGTAAATTTCGATGTCGCGGTTGTAGTTGACCGTGGTTTCACCGTATGCTTCAAGATGGAAATAGTCGAGCATATTCTTGTCGTTGAGATTGCTCGTTGCAGCCTCATAAGCTATATTTACGGGGTGGCTGAGGGGGAGATTCCAGATCGGGAAGGTCTCGAATTTAGCATATCCCGCCTGAACGCCGCGGCGGTTTTCGTTGTATACCTGCGAGAGGCAGACAGCCATCTTTCCGCTTCCGGGACCGGGGGCGGTGACAACGACGAGCTTGCGCTCGGTCTCGATGAAATCGTTCTTTCCGTAACCTTCCTCGGACACTATATGCTCGATATTCGCGGGATATCCCTCGATGGGATAGTGGCGGTATACCTTCACACCGAGAGCCTCGAGCTTCGCGCGGAATGTGCGTGCCGCAGGCTGGGATTCATACATGGTCATAACGACACTTCCAACGTAAAGTCCGAAGAATCTGAAGATGTCGATAAGACGAAGCACGTCGGCGTCATAGGTAATGCCGAGGTCTCCGCGTTTTTTATTCTTCTCAATATCTCCCGCACTTATGACGATGACTATCTCCGCCTCGTCCTTAAGTTCAAGAAGCATCTTCATCTTACTGTCGGGTTGGAAGCCGGGAAGCACGCGCGAAGCGTGATTGTCATCATAAAGCTTGCCTCCGAATTCAAGATAGAGCTTGCCGCCGAAACGGTCGATCCTCTCCCTGATATGCTCCGATTGCAGGCGAAGATATTTGTCGTTATCAAATCCGATCTGATGCATAATAACCCCCATATTGCGCGTAAGAGCGCAAAAATTACAATACACAATTATTATACTACAAATAAAGTATAAATGCAAGAGAGGATTTTAACTTTTGTGAATTTTTTGTCGAAATCCCGGCGGCTCGTGAGAACCGCCGGGATAATTCAAATGAATAAGATCAACAAAAGACAGATAAGAAGCTCGTTGTCGCGCAGCTCGTTATCGGTGAAGATCAAAAATATCACTCCGAGGAGCAAAAGCTCCTCAAGCCCTATGTTACCCCCGAGCAGACCCTTGAGCCCCGAAAGCCCGAATGACGGGATTTTTTCCTTTTCGCATTCGGCAGGGGCACAAGAATCCGCGGGGTCCTCTTCCCTCTCGGGACATTTTTCTTCCTTAGGCTCGATTATCGGGCAAGCCTCTATCGGTTCGCGGGCGGGCACAAACGGTGTAAATGCGCTGCCGCTGTAATCGCGCGGGAGCTCCATATGCACGTCGACCGGCCCGTTGCGGTTTTGTCGTGAATACATATCAACCTCGCTTTGTGGGGATAAGCGTTTCGGAAAGCTTCGAAATGCCTATCATATAGTCGATGGTGCGGCATCTGTGCTCGTTACAGAACGGTTTGAGTGCCGAAAGCAGTGCGCATCGCTTTGAAGATCCGCCACCGCCTCCCGAAGAAGAAAGAATCGGCAGGATAGCATCAAGCGGAGGGGCGGACGCAGGCGCGGCATCGCCCTCGCTCTTCTCTTCTGCTTTCGGCGCGTCTATTCCGACTGTCGAAGCTATCTGCGATATGAGTTCCGGATTTCCGAGCAGCTTTGACACCATCGCGCCGAGGTCGGGTGTCTGATCGCTCATCTTCTGCCACCCGTAATTTTACTGCCGAGATCGGCAAGCTCCTTGTCGCTGAGGTTCGCAAGAGCACGGCGCACGCTGGTTATATCGCCCTCGGTGACGTTATAGTTTGAAAGATCGATACCGTAATCGTGTGCAAATTTGTTTACAAGATATTTAAGCTGGCTGTCGTTAAGTGAAAGCAGGCGCGAAAGCGCTGAACGGTCGAATTGCATATTAAAACACCTCCATGAATCTCTTCGTTACAGTATATGCCGCGATTTTCAATAGGTGAATTTACAAAAAAATGTAGACAAAGGTGTTTTTTCGTGTTATAATATATAATGTATTTTTATGTTTAAGCGGGAGGTGACAAAGTGACAAAGAAGATACTCGTTCTTTCGGATTCGCACGGAAACGCAAAAAACGTTAAAAAGATACTTGAGCTTTGCCCCGACGCCGACATGATCGTCCACCTTGGTGACGGCGCCTCCGATTTTACCAAAACATTGCCCGACAATTACGGCAAACCTTTCGTTGTCATCGAGGGCAACGGAGAATATTACGGATGGGTCGGCGCGGACCGCAGATACCGCCCGAAACGTACCGAAACGGTAGAATTTGAGGGCAAGAAGATCTTTATGACCCACGGTCATCTTTATGACGTTAAATACGGTCTTGAGCGAATTGCCGCGCGTGCATATGCCGACGGCGCGGATATCGTCCTTTTCGGTCACACTCATATTCCGATCGCAAAATATCTGCCCGAGGGCACGGAGCTCGAATTTGTCGGCAAGACCGAGCGTCCGCTTCTTCTCTTCAACCCCGGCACGGCGGGAATGGGATTCGATCACACCTTCGGACTATTGACGTTCAACGGCGGCGAAGTCCTTCCCTCACACGGAAAATTAAAATAAAAAAGGCACCTCTTTCGAGATGCCTTCATGAAGATGATCACACGGTAACGGGATCCTCTGTATTTTCTTCTGCCTCTGCATTTTCAAGTGCCTCGTTGTACGCCGCGAGAACAGCGCCTTCAAGAGCCGCACGGAAAGAAGCGTTAATGGGGTGAACGATATCTCTGAACGTATCGTCGGGATTCTTACGGCTGGGCATTACGATAAAAAGCTTCTCTCTTGCGGAAATAACTTTGATATCGTGAACCGCAAGCTGATTGTCAAGAGTGACGGAAGCAATTGCCTTCATGGGGCCTTCGTCAAAAAGCTTTCTGATTTTTACATCGGTGATTTCCATTTTTAACTCCTTGGGTTCAATTTTTTAGGTAACAATTATAGTATACACCACCTTTGTGAAGGTTATTCAAACAAAAATGAATATTTTTGTGAAAAGTGGTGGGAAATTTAATTGTGCGTCACTTATTTTTTATAATCATACCGCCGCGTTCTGCGCGGCAGATGGGAGCATTTATGTCTGTAGAAAACACACATTACGGCGCCGAGAATATCGCCCGCATACTTTCGGGTATCTCGAGCATCTACTTTATCGGCATCGGAGGAATCAATATGTCCTCGCTTGCCCATATCTCACATATCCGCGGCTACCGCGTGGGAGGCTCGGATCAGATGCAGACAGCGCTGACCGACAGACTCACCGAGGCGGGCATTGAAATATTCTATTCGCACGAGGCAAGCCACATCGAGGGGTACGAGGCAGTCGTATACACCGTCGCCATCGCACCCGACAATCCCGAATATTCTGCAGCTCTTGCAAAGGGCATTCCTTGCATTTCGCGCGCCGACTTCCTCGGATTTATCATGACGGGCTATCGCAACCGCGTCGGCGTTTCGGGTATGCACGGCAAGAGCACCTGCACCTCCATGTGCGCTCTTTCCTTTATGCACGCGGGAGGCGATCCCACCGTTCTTTCGGGTGCAACACTTGCCGAAATGGGCGGAGCTTACCGCATCGGCGGGGACGAAAACTTCGTCTTTGAAGCTTGCGAGTATATGGATTCCTTCCTCGACTTCAATCCGAGCATCGCGATCATTCTCAACATCGAGCTTGACCACGTTGATTATTTCAAGAGCATAACGCAGGTGCGCCGTTCCTTCTCGGATTACGCCGCTATCACGGGACCCGAGGGATTTGCCGTTGTCAACGGCGACGACGACAACGTCCGCATCGCTATGGCGGGATACCCCGGCACGCTCGTCACATTCGGTCTCGGGGAGGGATGTGATTACACTGCTTACAACATTGAATATATTTCCGGAATGGCTTCCTTTGATATTTATTTCAGAGGCAATTACGCAGCGCACGTTTCGCTCTCGGTTCCCGGAAAGCATAACGTATATAACGCTCTCGCCGCTTTTGCCGCGGGAATGATCTGCGGTCTTGACCCCGATGCCGTTGCTGAAGGACTTTCGCACTACCTCGGCGCCGGCAGACGTATGGAATACAAAGGCAAGTGGAACGAGGTTGACGTTTACGACGACTACGCACACCATCCGACAGAGATCGCGGTAACTCTTCAGGGATTCCGCGACATGGGATTTGGACGCATCTTCTGCATCTACCAGCCTCACACATACAGCCGCACCGCCGCGCTCTGGGATGATTTCACCTCTGCTCTTTCGACAGCTGACCGCGTTCTGATGATAGATATCTACGCAGCACGCGAAACCGACACCCTCGGCGTAAGCTCCGCGCTTCTCGCGCAGGCTATCGGCGAAAAGGCTGATTACTGCGCTACCTTCGAGGATGCGATCGCAATTCTCGGCGCAGAGGCTCGCCCCGGTGACGCCATCGTTGTGATGGGTGCCGGAACGGTCTACCGCATCTTCCCCTATATGGGTCTATGATATGGATAACGCACGGGGATACGGCGCAATAGCGCACATTTATGATATATTCAACGGCGACGTCGATTATGAATCCTGGGCGGATTTTGCGGAGGAATGCTTCGACAGATTTCTCCCCGAGCGTCCCGAGCTCGTGCTCGATCTTGCCTGCGGAACGGGAATCCTTACCGCGATACTTGCAGAACGCGGATACGATATGACGGGCGTCGATCTTTCGCCCGAAATGCTTTCGGTAGCGAGGGAAAGCTGTCCCGAAAACGTTCTTCTGCTTTTGCAGGATATCACGGAATTCGAGCTTTACGGCACCGTCGGAGCCGCGCTCTGCTCTCTCGACTCGCTCAACCATCTTACGCGCAAGGGGCAGATTGAAAAATGCTTCTCGCTCGTTCATAACTATCTCGATCCGGGCGGACTCTTTATCTTTGATATGAATACTCCCACACGATTTGAGAAAGAATACGGCAAGAATTCCTATCAACTCGAAGCCGAGACCGATGACGGTTGCGCAGTTTTCTGCAACTGGCAGAACGATTATTCCGAAAAGCGCGGCATCTGCCGTTTCTCTCTCAGCGTTTTCACCGAACAAGAAGCGGGAAGCGAGATATACTCCCGCCGCGACGAGGAATGGAGCGAGCGATGCTACACCCGCGCAGAGATCGAAGAAAAGCTCAAAGCCGCGGGCTTTGAGATCTGCGGTGTTTTCGGAAACACAAAAATGAAAAGAGCCGCCAAGAGCGACTCAAAATTCTACTTTGCCGCAAGGGCAATCAAGTAAAGGAAAACAATATGGAAACCAAAAAGTCAAAAGTTCTCCGCGCGCTTTCGCGCGACGGCTCGGCGCGGATCAGCGTTATCGACTCGCGCGATATAGTCAACACGGCACATGAATATCACAACACCAGCGCAACCGCGACTGCCGCGCTCGGCAGGCTCCTCACCGCCGCTTCCCTTATGGGAATCATGATGGGCGAGGAAAAGGATACTCTCACCCTCACTCTTGCAGGTGACGGACCTGCGGGCAGAATCCTTGCGGTATCCGACTGGCTCGGATGCGTTCGCGGATATATCACCAACCCCGACGTTGAGCTCCCCCTTAACTCTGTCGGCAAGCTTGACGTTGGCGGAGCTGTCGGCGCGGGACTTCTCACAGTCGTTCGCGACAACGGCGACGGCGAGCCCTACAGCGGCTCGATCCCGATAACCACGGGCGAGGTTGCCGAGGACATCGCGCGCTACTATGCAGAAAGCGAACAGCTTCCCACCCTTTGCGCACTCGGCGTGCTCGTTGACCGCGACCTTACCTGCCTTGCGGCAGGCGGAGTTATGATACAGCTTCTTCCCTTCGCGGACGAGGAGATCATCTCGAAGATCGAAAAGAACGCACCCGCGCTTTCAAACGTTTCGCGTCTTTTTGAGCAAGGGCTTTCGCTCGAGGAGATCGCAAACATCGCCTTCGAGGGAATCGAATACGACATCTTCGACGAAAACGAAGTCGAATATCGCTGCACCTGCTCGCGCGAGAGAATGCTCCACGCGGTCGCATCGCTCGGCGAAAAGGATGTAAAGAAGCTTCTTGACGAACAGGAAGCCGAGGGCAAGCCCCGCGAGCTCGAGGTTACCTGTCGTTTCTGCAACGGAGCTTACGTTTTCGGCGAAGTGGAACTCGTTGAAGAATGCAATAAAATCGGCAAATAATCAAAAGATCCGAAGCACTGAAACGCTTCGGATCTTTTGAATTATTCAGTTTTGTCGTCCTTTTTTTCTTCAAGAGTCGGAACTTCGATCTCGACCGCTTCACCCTCGATGGGTTCGGGCTCATCCTCGGGGAGTTTTTTAAGCTTGAGTCCGTAGACCACACCCGAAATAAGGTAGTAAAGTACCCATGCGTGAAGCAGGATATCCATCAGCGAGTCAATGCCCACTCCGTAAATGAATACCATATAGAGTGTGTCAAGCACGAACAGCACGGCTGCGGTGATCATCCAGCCGGTCTTGTACTTCTTTGAGAAAAGGAAGCACAAAAGATAAACAGCAAGAATTGCAAACGCTATACCGATCATGGTGAAAAAGAAACCGTTGCCGAGGAATGCCTCGCCTGCGGGCCAATCTTCATAATACATATCCGGAAGCCTTCCGGTTAAATACGCTCCGTCAACAGAAAGACTGTAAGGAATAGTTGCGGAAAAAAGGAAATAGGAAGATCCGCCGAGAAGGAGCATCATAATATTGATTCCCGTCATACCGATCACCAAAAGGAGATTATATCTCGCGGACTTGAATTTTGACTCATAAAGCGCGCGGGGCGCAAGTTGTTTAACGTTTCTGTTCATTGTCATCATCCTTTCTTCATTGATGTACTTACATTATATCGTAAATCATCAAGTTTGTCAAGAATTTTTTTGATGAGTGCAAATATTTTTCAGCGCCTCGGGGCAGGCATCACATCTCGGTGACTGCGCGCGGCAGATATCGCGGCCGAAATCAACAAGTCTGTGGCAGGTGTCGGTCTGTTTATCCTTTGGAATAGCATCGGTAAGTATGCGCTCGACCTTGAGCGGGTCTTTCAGCTCTTCGGGATAAAATCCAAGTCTGCCGCAGATCCTGATGCAGTGCGTGTCGGCAACTATACCGGGAATACCGAAAACGTCACCAAGCAACAAATTTGCGATCTTGCGCCCGACTCCGGGAAATTCGCACAGTTTGTCAACGTCGCGCGGCAATTCTCCGCCGTATTCATCGCGCAGTTTGATACAAGCCGCCTTGATCGACGCCGCCTTCGTGCGGTAAAGCCCGCAGGGACGAACTACGTTTTCGATATCCGAAAGCTCGGCATCGGCAAGTGAAGCAAGAGTCGGATACTTTTCGAAAAGATCCTTGCAAACAATATTCACGCGCGCGTCGGTGCATTGGGCAGAAAGTCTGCCCATAACCATCAGCTTCCAAGCCTCTCCGCCGCCCCAATCAAGCGAGCATGCGGAATCGGGATATAATCTTTCAAGCTCGGAGGCAACGAGTGCTCCGCGCGCGGTATCGGGTTTCTTTGTTTCTTTTTTCATTTTTATCCTTTTGACAATTTTCTGTCAGTCACGGGTATTGGTTTTGATGTATAATAATGCCAAGTCGGGTACAAATGCAAAGGAAGAAAAATATGACTTGGGACATTTTGACGGGTCTTATGACCCTTTGCGGTTCGCTTATCGCGGTCTTCAAGATCGTGGCAAAGCTCAATCGCACTCTCACTTCTCTTGAGGACGCCGTTCATAACCTCAACGAGAGCGTTTCGGCTCAGTCGGAAAAGAACCGCGTCTTTTACGAAAAGATCGGCGATCACGAAACCCGCCTCAGCCTTCTTGAAGTCGGCGAAGGCAGAAAGGAGGGTAACTGATGGGCATTGATTGGAAGCGCAAGCTCTCATCGCGCAAGTTTTGGGCGGCTCTTGCAGGATTTGTCGGCGCCGTTGCCGTATTTTGCGGTGCGGGCGAGTCACTTATCACCGAGGTGACCGCCATTATCTCCGCCGCAGGTGTGCTGATCGCATACATACTCGGCGAGAGTATTATCGACAGCTCCGCCGCGGGCGAAAAAGACGAAACCGAGAATTAAAGCTTCGGCTGTTGCGAAAGCAACACCCGATCTTTTTTCATTAAGGAAGCTTATTGAACGCCTCGATGGACTTTTCGATTGCCTTTCTGGTCATAGGTGCGTTGCCCTTGATGATGGTGGTGATCGAGGTGCCAGCGGAGATGGCGTCCTGAACGGCATTCTTGAAACTGCCCCAGGAGAGGATCTCTGCGTAGTCGGAGGATACGCTGGTTGTGATGATATCGAGCATTGCCGCAGATTCGGCATCGTCAATGTATCTGCCTTTGAGACAGATCTCGTAATAAGCGGGAACTACAGTTTCAACAGACTCGATAGCCATAGCCTCTACCATAAAGGAAGCGAAATCGAGATCGTCATCCTTTGTGGTGGTCGGGAAGCAGATAACGGCGTTGCAGTATCCGGTGGTGTACTGATGGTAGTTCTCCTGATCAGCGGTATACTTTGGCATGGGAATGATACCGAAATTGAGGTCGTAATTCGTACGCATCGTCTCGGCGTGCATAAGGACCTCTGCCCAGAAGAGAGACTGACCGTTTCCGAAAAGGTCTCTGATATCCTGGTCTGCGCCGAGATAGATACCGTCGTTACCCGCGATCTTTTCGGTAAGATAGCTTACAACGTCGACAAATCGGGGATTATCTGTAACCGCGAGGTAGGGCAAGTCATCCGCATCCTTCTGAACAAGCATTTCGCCGGACCCCATAGTCATCATAAAGCCGAAGGTAACTTGAGCGGAGGCGCCGAAGGTATCACTCAGAGTGGGAACGCCGTCGCCGTCGTCTTTCTTTGCGACCTCAACGTACTCAAAGAATTTCTCGTATACCCATTCGTTTCTGTCAACGAGATTGTAGATCGTCTCGAGCTGGAGGGCTTCGATCATATCCTTATTGAAGAACATAGTACGGATAGCGCGGTCATCGGTAGTGGTGATGGCGCCGGTTGCAATATACTGTCTACCGCCGATCGTCCAAGCCTTATTCGAAGACTGTGTCCACCACTGACCTTCAAGGTTGATATTTTCGATCTCGGTCAGATCGAGCAGATAGCCCGACTGGGATGCGAATGCGGCGTCGGCGAGTCCCATATAGAGGACCTGATAAGATGTATCACCCGAAGCGATACGGTTTCCTAACTGATCACGGAAGGTAATATTTCCGCTTTCCTGCTGTTCGATGGTAATGCCGTACTTCTCGGAAATGGTGGAGTTTCTGCGATAGATGGCATCGTTGAGCACGGTACCGTTGATATCTTCCGCCATAAGGTCGCTTCCCCAGGGGCCGTTATAGATACGGCTGAAGAAGGTAAGCGTCTCGCCGGTGTAATCGCGGAGACCGAGGATATTTTCTGCATTGACAGCGGTGGTTTCGGGTTCGGTAGCCGCCGCGGTATCAGCACCAGCCTCGGTCTGCGCGGGAGCGGTGCTTTCATCGGGATTCTCCGCACCGGTATCCGCACAGGCAACGGCGGAAACAAGCAGTATAAGGAGGAGAAACAGAGATGTCATGCGAATCAGAGCTATTTTCATGATCTTAGTACCTTTTTTGTTTATTTGAGTTTCATAAAGTCGTCGATGGTCTTTTTCATAACCTTCTCCGCAGCTGCGGAATTCTTCTTGAGAATACTTACAATGGGAGAGCCCGAGGAAATTGCAGACTGGATAGTAGTGTGGAAGCTGCCCCAACCGTAGATCTCTGCAAAGTCGGTAGCAACGCTTGTGGTGATGATATCAAGCATAGCCGCAGACTCTGCGTCGTCAGCGTATCTGCCCTTAAGACAGATCTCGTAGTAAGCAGGCTTAACGGTGTTTACGGACTCGACTGCCATAGCCTCGACCATAAAGGTACCCATATCAAGAGCATCACCGCTGAGAGTGTGGGGGAAACAGATAACTGTAGTGTTTCTGCCGGTGGAGTACTGATAGTAGTTTTCCTGTTCTGCGTTATACTTGGGCATCGGAATGATACCGAAGTTGATCTCGTAGTTCAAACGCATAGTCTGGGCGTGGGTAAGGACCTCGGCATAAAAGAGCGACTGACCGTTGCCAAAGAGATCTCTGATAACCTGATCGTCACCCATGTAGATTCCATCGTTGCCGGAGATCTTTTCGGTAAGATAGGTTACAACGTCGATAAATCTGGTCGCCTGTTCGGTTGCGGCGATGATGGGCATATCGTCAGCGTCCTTCGATGCAAGCATCTCGCCCGAAGCCATAGTCATCATAAATCCGAATGTGGTCTGTGCGCTGGCGCCGTAGGTATCGGTAAGGCCGGGCTTGCCGTCGCCGTCATCCTTCTTTGCGATCTCTACATACTCGAAGAATTTTTCATATATCCATTCGTTGTCGTAAACGAGGTCGTAAATGGTCTTGAGACTGTGTTCCGCAATAATGTCCTTGTTGAAGAACATAGTTCTGATAGCCTGATCGTCGATCGTAGTGATAGCGCCGGTCGCAAAATACTGGGATCCGCCGATCGACCAAGCCTTGTTGAGCGACTGTGTCCACCACTCGCCCTCAAGATCAATGTTCTCAAGTGCAGTCATATCAAGAAGATATCCGCGCTGTGCGGCTGTTGCGGCATCGGAAAGACCGAGATAAGCCGCTTGGAACTCATTGTCGCCGGAATTGAGGACCTTGGTAAAGTCATCAAGGCAATCTCGCTTACCGCTTTCGATCTGTGCAAAATTGATCGAATAGAGTGCAGAAAGCTTTGCGTTTCTTCTATAGATCGCGTCGTTGAGAACAGTACCGTCCTCCTGTTCGGTGAGAAGATCGCTCGACCATGCGCCGTTATATTTGCGGGCATAGATGGTAAGAGTTTCACCGCCAAAATCTTTGGGACCGAGAATATTCTCGGCATTGACCTCTGTGGTTTCGGGTTCGGTAGCTGCTGCGGTATCAGCGCCCGCCTCAGTCTGCGCGGGAGCGGTGGTTTCCTCGACGGAACCCGTCTCAGCACAAGCAACGGCACCAAGAAGCATTGCCATCAAAAGCGCAAAGGATATAACACGAATAAATTTGATTTTCAAAGCTAATTCCTCCAACTAATTCAATATACAAGTTAATTTTATCATATACTGTTCCAAAAGTCAAGGTATATATTAAATAATTAACGAATTATTGGCGTTTGCCGCAAGGAAAAATCGCAAAAGGGATTTACAATCGACAAATTTTATGATATAATTAATTGGTATGACTTTACATCCGAAATTACATTAACAAGGAGATACATAAAAATGTCCAAGACCTTTATCGTTGAAACCTCTGCACGCCACTGCCATCTTACCGCAGAAGCTGTTGAGATCCTTTACGGCAAGGGAGCAGAGCTCATCGTCAAGAAGATGCTCAGCCAGCCCGGTCAGTTTGCTTGCGCAAACGAAAAGCTTACCGTCGTCGGCCCCAAGGGCAGCCTCGCTATGAGTGTTCTCGGTCCCGTTCGTCCCGCAAATCAGGTTGAGCTTTCCTTCACCGATGCGCGCGCACTCGGCATCACTCCCCCCATCCGCGAGAGCGGCGACACCGCAGGCACTCCCGGCCTCAAGCTCGTAGGTCCCGCAGGCGAGATCGAGATCGCTGACGGCGCTATCGTTGCAAAGAGACACATCCATATGACTCCCGCAGATGCTGAAGAGCTCGGCGTTTCGGATAAGGAGATCGTTTCCGTCAAGCTCGGCACCGCTCGTCCCGTTATCTTTGAGGACGTTGTCGTTCGTGTTAACCCCAACTTCGCACTTGCTATGCACATCGACACCGACGAGTGCAACGCAGCAGCAGCTTTCGGCGCAGTCCAGGGCGAGATCGTTAAGTAAGAAAATGAAGATCGTATTTCAGGGCGACAGCATAACCGACGCGGGCAGAGATAAGAGAAATTATCACGAGCTTGGCATGGGTTATCCCAAATTCGCCGCAGAATATATCAAAGAGGCGTTCCCGGAGACCGATATTGAGTTCATCAACTTCGGAATCAGCGGAAACCGCACCGATCAGCTTTTTGACCGCCTTTACCCCGATGCGATCGCGTTCGATCCCGATATTGTTTCGATCCTCATCGGTATCAACGACGTCTGGCACCGCCACGGCGGAACCAATATCGCCACCACCGACGCGCAGATCGAAACCAACTACCGCGCGATCCTCGAGCGTCTGAAGAATGAAACTCACGCAAAGATAGTAATGCTCGCTCCCTTCCTCCTCGACGACGAGGCAAAGGAATCCTGGAGAGGCGAGGTCGACCGCGTCATAGCGATCGTCCGTAAGCTCGCAGACGAATTTGCAGACGTTTATATCCCTCTCGACGTTCTCTTCGCAGAGGCGTTGAAGACCCAGCCCGAGCCTAAATTCTATTCGGCGGACGGCGTTCATCCGAACGATAACGGCAGAGCCTTTATCGGCAAGCATTATGCCGATGCGGTAAGACCTCTTATTATCCACTCGTAAAACTGCGTTTTACGAGTGAAACGCGCGCTTATCGCCGCTTACAAAAATTTATAATTTTTGCAGCTCCCCTCGGCGCGCGGACTCGCCCTGCTCGTCAAAAAGGTGTTTTTTCGTCGGCAAAGCCACCGAAAAAACGGATTTTAGAACAAGTATTGTTAAAAAAATTAAAAAATAAGGAGATAAAACCAATGAGCAACGTAAGCGAATGCCCTTACGCACAGAGCCACGAAGTGGCACAGATGTGTGTTGTTAAGAAGGGCTGCGACCACGGACCTGCACCCATTCCCGAAGAGGGCAAGTGGATCCAGGCAAAGCAGATCACTGACATTTCCGCATACACCCACGGTGTGGTATGGTGTGCACCCCAGCAGGGAGCTTGTATGCTTTCCCTCAACGTTAAGAACGGTATCATCGAAGAGGCTCTCGTAGAGACCATCGGATGCTCCGGTATGACCCACTCCGCAGCTATGGCAGCTGAGATACTTCCCGGCAAGACTCTCCTCGAGGCTCTCAACACCGACCTCGTTTGCGACGCTATCAACACCGCAATGAGAGAGCTCT
>JAZSLM010000076.1:0-4549 GCA_045535375.1 Eubacteriales bacterium | reverse complement strand
ACTCCGCTTCAAGCCCGATTCGGGAATGAACAACGCCAACGCCGTCGCGGTCGTCAATAGAGGGCTTTATAAGCCACACTCCCATACCACGTTCCTCGTAGTTGAATTTTGTTATCAACGCATTTGCCGTTTTCGACGACCCCATGGCCCCGTACTTAAAATATAGCTTCGCCATTCTATGCCCTCCCTAAAATAAACGATTCCCTTGAGGATAAGTATAACACATTTTCAAAACAAAGGCAAGTAAATTTCAAAAAACAGGGTATTGCAAATCCGATTTTTTTGTTATATAATATAATTGTGTAGTATCGACAAAATTTTGCAAGGAGGTTTTCAGCAGCCATGCCCAAATATGAAAAGCTTTCAGAGACTGTGTCCGAAGCTATCCGTCTCGCCCGCGAAACGGGAGAATATACCGACGTTTCATTTCCCGACAGCCTGGTCGTGCGCCGTCAAAACCTATCAAAGGACGCACCTACCGTTTGGCGCCCCACCTTCGTTCACGATATCGACAAAATAATACATTGTCCCTTTTACAACAGATACACCGACAAAACTCAGGTGTTCTCACTTTATAAAAATGATGACATTACCCGCCGCAGTCTTCACGTTCAGCTTGTGTCCCGCATTTCAAGGACCATCGGTGCGGCGCTTCATTTGAACCTCGACTTGATCGAAGCCATCGCCTTAGGGCACGACATGGGACATCCCCCCTTTGCACATACGGGAGAAGCTTATCTGGACGAGCTTTATTTCTCCAACACCGGCCGCCATTTCTTACACAACGTCCACTCTGTTCGAGTGCTTGACAAAATTTATCCGTATAACATCAGCCTGCAAACTCTGAACGGTGTTCTCACACATAACGGTGAGTTGCTTTGTGAGGAATACCATCCGCATCTCATGGAAAGCTTTGAGGAGTTCGACAGCGTATTGGAAAAATGCTACGAGAGCAAGGAATTTACCGACAAGCTTATGCCATCCACTCTTGAAGGCATCGTTGTTCGTCTGTCCGACGTGATCGCATATTTGGGCAAGGACCGTCAGGATGCAATGCGCACAAAAATGGCGACCGAAAATATGTTTGTCAATGAAGACATCGGCTCGATCAACGCAGAGATCATCAACAATCTTGTGGTCAACGTCATCGAAAACAGCTACGGCAAGCCATATATCAAGCTTGATGCAAAGCATTTCAAGGCCCTGCAGAAATCAAAGCAGGACAACTACAAGCTCATATACGACCACGCCGCATCCAGCGCAAAACTGGGCACCACGGTGCGTCCCATGATGGCTCAGATTTACGGTCAGCTTTTGGACGACCTGAAAACGAACAGCCGCCGCTCTCCCATCTTCTCTCACCACATTGACATTGTCAACGCTTCGCATTACAAGCGCGAGACTCCCTACGAGAGCACCGAGCCTAATCAGATCGTCGTTGACTACATCGCATCCATGACCGACAGCTATTTCGTAGAGCTTTACAGCCACTTGTTCCCCAACAGCGAGCTTCGGGTAGAATACAAGGGCTATTTTGATAATTGAGGAGACAAAAATGTTTGAAAGCATAATTGCTCTAATTGAACAATACGATAAAATAATCATTCACCGCCATACGAAGCCCGACGGCGATGCCTTGGGCAGCCAGATAGGTTTAAAAAAGCTCATTGAGACAAATTTTCCCCGCAAAAAAGTTCTTTGTGTAGGTGACGACGCGGGAAGATATGCATTTATGCAAAAGGACGCGCCGGATATGGTGACGGACGAGGATTACAAGGGTGCCCTTGCTATTATTCTGGACACCTCTGCCCGTGCTCTGATAAGTGACGAAAGATACGCTCTTGCCTCGGCCACCGCCCGTATCGACCACCACATTTTCTGCGAAAAAATAGCGCAGGTCGAAGTGACAGACACCGCTTTTGAGAGCTGCTGCTCTCTTATCACTGCTCTGGCCGCCGAGAGCGGTTGGACTGTAACGTCCGAAGCCGCCGAAGCGCTTTACACGGGCATGGTTACCGATTCGGGGCGATTCCGCTACGACTCCACCACTCCCGACACCCTACGCCGCGCCGCATTTCTGCTTGAAGCCGGAATCGACACGCAGGATATTTACCGAAATCTCTATTCGGACGATTTTTCATACATTCGCTTGCGAGCGAGCTTTGTTTTGAAGGTGAAGTTCACCGAAAATAACGTGGCGTATATCTACACCACCGACCGGGAGGCCGCAGAATGCGGAGTCGACACTTTTACAATTTCACGCGGAATGGTGGGTGTCATGGGCGAGATACGCGGAGTTGACATTTGGGTAAACTTTACCGAGACCGAACAGGGCGTTTTGTGCGAGCTTCGTTCAAGCCGTTACAATATCAATCCCATTGCCGTAAAATACGGCGGAGGCGGTCACGAAAAGGCAAGCGGCGCAACCGTCGCAGACCGTGAAACGGCTATGCTTATGCTGGCCGATCTTGACAATCTTGCGGAGGCATATAAATGAAAAACGAACAGATGAAAGCCGTGCTTGACAAGATCAAGCAGTACAATAAAATAGTTATTTTCCGTCATACTCGACCGGACGGAGACGCCACGGGCTCGACCATGGGCCTGCGCGACATTCTCCGCGCCACCTATCCCGAGAAGGACGTGCGAATCATCAACTGTGATTATGGAGATTACGTTGCGTTTCTCGGAAAAGAGGACGGGGCTCAGCCCGACGATTTTTTCTCGGATGCGCTCGGCATCGTCATCGACACCGCAACGCTTGAGCGTATTTCAAACCCCCAACACGCACTTTGTCGCGAGCTGATAAAGATCGATCACCACATTCCGATCCAGCCCTACGGGGACGTGATGTGGGTTGAGGAGCACCGTTCCTCTGCCTGCGAGATGATCGCCGCCTTCTACGAGGCGTTTTCCGACGAGCTCGTACTCACGCCAAAGGCGGCAACCGAGATCTACACCGGAATGGTCACCGATTCGGGACGCTTCAGATTTCGTTCGGTATCCGGCGACACCATGAGATTGGCGGGTATGCTCCTCGACACGGGCATTGACACCGACACCCTTTATGCAAATCTGTATATGAAGGATTTTAACGAGTTCAAGTTCCAGTCCTACGTGTATAAAAAGATGAAGATCACAGAAAACGGAGTGGCGTACATCTTCGTCGACCGCGCCATGCAAAGAAAATTCAACCTCACAAAGGAACAGGCAAGTGCCGCCGTTTCCCATCTAGACTCCATCAAGGGAAGTCTTATCTGGATCGCCTTTATCGAGCATGATAAGGAGATACGCGTGCGACTTCGCTCACGTTTCGTCACCGTCAACAAGATTGCGGAAAAATACAACGGAGGCGGTCACGATTGCGCCTGTGGCGCTACCGTTTACAGCAAAAAAGAAATGCAGCGCCTGATCTCGGATGCCGATGCACATCTGGCTCAATATAAGGCATCGAACGAGGGTTGGCTATGATTAAAATACTCATAGTAAACGACGACGGCATAAGCTCCCCTGCCATCTCCAAGCTGGCGAAATGGGCCATGGACCTTGGACAGGTCACAGTAGTAGCACCCTCATTCGAACAGAGCGGAAAAAGTCAGGCCATCGAATTTCGTGACCCCTTCGAGATCAAGGCTGTTGATCTCTTTGAGGGATGCGAAGCATATTCTGTCGATTCTACTCCCGCCGACTGTGTAAGATACGGAGTGACAGGATTAAAGCGTAGATATGATATTGTATTCTCAGGGATCAACCGCGGATACAACTTAGGCGAGGATATTTCCTATTCAGGAACTGTTGGCGCGATTCTTGAAGCAGGACGTCTCGACATAAAGGCGATCGCCCTCTCCGCCGAGGCAGAATGCGATGACGTTGCCTTCTCCGAGCTTGACGCAGTGCTTGAGTTCATTGAAGAAAACCAACTTTTTGACCACGCTCAGCTTCTCAACGTCAATTTCCCGCCCCAAAAAAGTCGCGGGATCAAGATAACGAAGCAAGGCAGTATGTATTACAGTGACGAATTTGTTGACAAGGGTAACAATATGTATCTCCAGATCGGAGAACCGCTTCCTCACGACAGTGCAGACATCACGACGGACATCGGTGCCATTGAGAACGGATACATCTCAATAACCCCTCTCACCGCAGTTAAAACGGACCTTACCGCATACGAGAAAATGAAGAAATAAAAAATTGCGCCCCGCATCTGAACTGCCCCAAATTGTGCGGACAGTACAAAAAGCCCCTTGTGGGTAGGATATTAAATAACTAAGCAACGCACTGACATCGCTTTTCGAGAGGTGTCAGTTTTGTTTTAAGTTGGATACGTTCGTTGTTGTAGAAGTGTATGTATTCACCTATGAGGAGGCGCGCCTCCTCATAGGTGCGGATTTTCGCGCGGTAAATACACTCGGTTTTTAGAATGGAAAAGAAATTTTCCGCCATGGCATTGTCATAAGGATTGCCTCTACTTGACATTGACGGTGTGATGTGGTATGATTTAGTCAGGCTATAATACGCTTGTGAGGTGTACTGAAAGCCTTGGTCACTG
>JAZSLM010000040.1:0-12989 GCA_045535375.1 Eubacteriales bacterium | reverse complement strand
TCGCGAGGAAATTAACCTTAACTTCGCCCTTCCGGGCGAAATTTCACTCACGCGAAGCGTGAATTTCACTTTGCGAAGCAAAATATCACTCGCGCTTCGCGCGAATATCACTCATTAATTGAAAAAGCCGCCCTTGGCGGCTTTTTCAATTAATGATACTCCGGCAGCCATCCCTTGTGTGCTTCGATGAGGTCGTCGCAGAGTGCAACGATGTCGTCGATCGAAAGCTCCGAGGAGGTGTGAGGCTCGAGCATTGCGGCGTGGTAGATATGTTCGCGCTTCTTGGTAACGGCTGCCTCGATGGTGAGGAGCTGTACGTTGATGTTGGTCATATTCATTGCGGCGCACTGAACGGGAAGGCGTCCGATGTGGGTCGGCTGGATTCCGAGCTTGTTGACGAGGCAGGGAACCTCTACGCAGGCATCTGCGGGAAGGTTGTCGATGAGACCCTTGTTGAGCACGTTACCGCCGATCTGATAGGGATTGTTGGTGACGATCGCTTCCATGATCCAGGATGCGTATTCGTGAGTTCTCTTGTGAGTAACGTCATCGGAAAGATACTTGACCTTGTCGTTGTTCCAGCGGTTGATCTGATTGATGCAGCGGCGGGGATACTCGTCAAGCGGGATGCGGTAACGCTCGATGAGCTCGGGGTATTTTTCCTTGATGAAGAAGTTGTTGTACTCTGCATTGTGCTCGCTCGACTCGGTGCAGTAGTAGCCGAGGCGGCGTATATATTCGAATCTGACAAGATCCTTGAAGTTTTCGGGGGGATTCTCAAGCATCTCGCAAGCGCGGCGGCGGATCTCGGGGTAGAGGTCGTTGCCGTCTGCATCCTCAAGCTCAAGAAGGAACGCCATGTGGTTGATACCCGCGATCTTCTCGCGGATAGGACGCTTCGGCTCAAGTCCTACTGCCTTGAGAAGGCCGTTCGAGCAGACCTGAACGCTGTGGCAAAGACCGACGGTCTCAATGGGAGTGTATCTCTGCATATAACCCGCAAGGATCGCCATGGGATTGGTATAGTTGAGGAAGAGAGCCTTGGGGCATACCTCAGCCATATCCTTGGCAAAATCATCGAGCACGGGAATGGTGCGGAGAGCGCGGAAGATCCCGCCGATGCCGAGGGTGTCGGCGATGGTCTGGCGGAGTCCGTACTTCTTCGGGATCTCGAAGTCGATGATGGTGCAGGGGTCGTAGCCGCCAACCTGGATAGCATCAACTACGAAGGTCGCGTCGCGGAGAGCGTCCTTTCTTTCAGCTACGCCGAGGTACTTCTTGACGGTTGCGCGGTTTTCGTTGATATTCTTGTTGAGCGAGGTGATCATTATGTAGGACTCTTCAAGTCTTTCGGGGTCGATATCGTAAAGTGCGATCTCGGAATCCCAGAGAGAGGGAGTCATCATAACGTCGCCGAGCACGTTCTTGGCAAATACAGTACTGCCCGCGCCCATAAATGTGATCTTGATCATTTTTAATTCTCCTTATAAAAAGAGTTTGGGTTGAGTTAATTATAGCATAAAAGATCAGCTTCGTCAAGGCTTTAATCAAATATCTATTGAAATCGAAGGAGTTTTTTGGTATAATAAAGCTACTGTAAGTTGAATGGAATTATTGCTATGAAATATATCGATCTGCATACACATACAAATCATTCGGACGCCGAAATCGCGCCCGCGTTTTCGCTTACCGAGGCTGAGAGGGAGGGGCTTTCGCTTTTTTCCTTCAGCGACCATAACACCGTCTCGGCGTATTCGGAGCTCCCCGAAATACGAGATCTTTTCAGCGGAGGCATTCTACCTGCGGTTGAACTTAGCACCACGTTCAAGGGCGACGTCATCGAGGTGCTGGGCTACGGCATCGACACGGAAAAGATGAGCAAGCTGATAAGCAAGAATTATCTGACTTTTTATGATAAACAAGTCAAAGAAGCCAAGCTTGATACAGAGGCGATGCTCGCGGCGGGGGTCAAGCTTGATGCCGGATTCGTTCGCGCGATGATAGAAGAGCCGTGGACCCTTTTCGACCCTTCGCACGAAACAAACCGCCCGAGTCTTCTTGCCGAGATCAAACGCCACCCCGAAAATCTGCGTTTCTTTGAAAGCGAAGAGGAATTCCTGAATCTGAACCATCAGAGATTTATGCGCAATTATCTGTTCAACGCGCAAAGCGCTCTTTACAGCGATCAGTCGCCGCTCAGCGCAGACCTTTTCACGGTTCTTGATATGATAAAGACCTGCGGCGGACTTTCCTTCCTTGCGCATCCGTTTTCCTATTCGCAAAACGTGCTTTCCTCGCTCGACGACCTCGCCGCCGTCGGTCTTGACGGCATGGAATGCTTCTACGGCACTTTTACCGCAGAACAAAAGAAGTTTATGTACGATTTCTGCGAGGAAAAAGGACTTTACAAGAGCGGCGGCAGCGACTATCACGGCAGAATCATGCGTCCGAAGAACAAGATCGGCTATTCCGATAGCGAAAAAATACCATTTACGCTCATCGAACCGTGGATATCCCGCGTCGAAAGCGCAATTATATGAGAGGTAGAGAAGTGAACGGATATCTGAAAAATCTCGAAAAGATAGAATTTGTCGTTACATACGCCTGCACGGGCAGATGCAAGCATTGCTCGGAGGGGGATCATAGATCATGCGGGACTCATATTGATCCCGAGCTTGCCGCAGATGCGGTGAAAAAGATCACATCGGTTTACGACATAAAAACCGTTATGACTTTTGGCGGAGAGCCTTTGCTTTATCCGGAAACAGTTTATGCAGTTATGAAAACCGCAAGCGAGCTCAATATCCCAAAACGCCAGATCATAACTAACGGATATTTTTCAAAGGACGTGGAGCGGATCCGCAAGGTCGTAAAGGAACTCGCCGAGTCGGGCGTCAACGATCTGCGACTTTCTGCGGATGCCTTTCATCAGGAATATATCCCGCTCGAGCCCGTCAAACTTTTTGCCGAAGAGGCAAAGAAAGCGGGAATCCCGATCAGGATCCAACCCGCGTGGCTCGTGGGGCGCGATGACGGGAATGAATACAATATCAGAACCAAAGAGATAATTTTCGAATTTGCCGCACTCGGAATTGAAGAAGCAGACGGAAACGTAATCTTCCCCGAGGGCAATGCGCTGAAATATTTTGCGGAATATTTCACCGATTTCGTGCCCGAGAATCCATACGTCGAAGATCCCGCTGACGTAAGATGCCTCTCCTTTGATCCCGATGGCTCGGTACTCGGAGAGAATGTGTACGAAAAGGACATAATTGAAATACTTAAAAATTATAAACCGATATAAAGAATCGCCGATGAGGAATCTTACGAATCCTTATCGGCGATCTACGTTTATCTGACAACTGAAGAATGTCTGTAAATATAAAATTCCTCCTGGCTTGGTGCCCAGGCTTTTTCCTTGGGCGGGAAGGTGGCGTCGAATGCTTCAACGGCTTCGGTATCGTCACAGCAATCTGCGGCTGTTGAGGCGATATACATCCATTTTTTGCCCTCAAGCGCACCGGGGACGAGCTCGCAGACGAGGAGCGCTGTCGGGTAATTGCCCGGAACGATGAAGCTGACGTCCTTCTTCTTGCAGCTCACGAATCCGCGGCTGACGTAATTTCCGGGGTTGCCGAAATTGATGTTGACGTCGTATCCCATTTTGCGAGCGACCTCAAATGAATGCTCGATCAGAATTTTACCGAGCTTCTGCCTTTGATATTTCGGCGCAACGCAAAGCGGACCGGAGGAAAGGATCTCCTTCCTTTCGCCGTGCTCGTCCTCAAGCCACGCCTTGGTATACATAATGTTACCGATGATCTCACCGTCCTTTTCAAGCACAAATGCAAGCTCGGGGATGAAATCGGGATGGTTTCGTATCATGTGGACGTAGTAATGCTCGGATGCTCCGGGTACGTAGACGTTCCAGAACGCTTCGCGGGTAAGCTCCTCAACGGCGCGGTAGTCCTTTTCGGTTTCGTTTCTTATAATAATGTTTTCCATTGTTTCCTCCAATTGATTCAAGCGGAGCTTGTAAGTTTATTATAGCATAAAATTGTAGAACGGTCAATATTAATCCGGCTTTTTCTTGTTCCGAACACTTGAAACGCTGCGGATTCTGTGTTATAATTAATCTACACAATGTGAAAGGAAGCAATCAATATGAATTTCCAATCAAATGTAATAAATCTTCATTTCGGACTCCCAAAGCCTATCAGGATCCTTCATATAACCGACGTGCATCTTTCGTTGGCTGACGACATCGACGGCGAGGATATGAAGGAACACGCCGCGTTGCGCAGAAATACATTTTTCAAAGAAGGCGGATTCCCCGAACGCGATCCCGTTGGGTATCTGGAGGACGCGATGGAGTATTCGCGCGGTTTCGATTGCACCGTCATCACGGGTGACGTTCTTGATTTTATCTCGCACGCAAACTGCGAAACGGCAAAGAAGATCCTTGCGGGAAAGGACTATATGTTCTGCGCGGGCAATCACGAATTCTGTCCCAAAGTCGGAATTCCCGATTCCTTTGACAGAAAAGATGCGATTCGAGATGATATGCAATCGCTTTTCCGCGGAGATATGGTCTTTGAAAGCCGTATTGTCGGCGGGGTAAACGTTATAGCGATAGATAACAGCTACTTTATCTGGACCGAGGAGCAGTTTGAAAATTTGAAATTCGAGGTTTCGCGCGGTCTGCCTTGCATTCTGTTCTGTCATACTCCGATCACCCATAAGCATATGCGCCACGATCCGCATCACAAGGATCTTGCAGTGTCCGACGAGGTAGTCGAGTTTACCCGCACGGTCAGCGACTATATAATCAACGAACCCGCTATCAAAGCTGTTTTCTCGGGTCATCTTCATAAAAACGGAGAAGAGGTCCTCGGGGATAAAAAGGGCTATGTTCTCGGCGGTTTGTTCAAGGGGATCGTCGGAGAGATAATTATTGATTAAGATGAGCAAATACTTTTCAGGCGGATATGCTGAACGTCCCGATCGCATCGCACCGTCGATGGGGTGAAAGGCAGGGAAAAATCAACACTTCATTGCTCGGGTGACAGCATTTTATAAAAGTAACATCGAAACGCCTCAAAGTAACATCCGAAAGTGTGGATTTTCCGGCATAAATGTGATATAATACGATCATCAATAACGGAGGTGTTTCTATGGAATTTTCCGAAAAATTAAAAGAGTTGAGAAATACGAAAGGCATATCGCAAGCCCGGCTTGCGGACGATATACATATAAGTCGCTCTGCCGTTGCAAAATGGGAGAACGGACTCGGATTGCCGAATGATGAATCTCTCAAAATGCTTGCCGATTATTTCGGGGTGACGGTTGACGAGCTGATCCGTGACAAAGCTGATGAGGAGATACTCGTTTCCAAAAACAAGACCATCGATCAGCAAAAGAAAGCTCTTATCGGTTTTGCTTTGGGATGCGCTGTCGGACTGTTCATTCTGGCGTTCGTTTTTATTGAGCATCTGCGCGATGTACTGGAATTGTTGGGACTCGGTGCAATACTGACTGCGCTCGGCATATTCAATATGTGCGGAAATATCGGCTCGATACATTGGTATAATCGACGTAAGGTCAAAAAGGAAGATCAAAAGATATATTGTCTGATCGTTGGTCTCGGAACGCTCATTGTAGGTGTCGGACTTATTGCGGCAGGAATCGTTCAAGCTCTTGTCGGAATCGAACAAAGTTCGTTTATTATAGTCGGTGGAATCTTGATCGGACTTGTATTGATTTTATATGCACAGTTCAAATACAACAGAGGCTTGTTTTGAAACAGGAACGTCCTCGCTCCAAATCGGAGCGAGGACGCTTTTTATATACCTAACTTCCCGTCAGCGGATCAAGAAAAATTCCGAATTCGGGTGTCCTGAAAGTAAATACGGCAAACAGCAAACCTATTACGCAAAGCGCGGCAAATGTGAGCTTTGATGATTTGCAATTCACATTTTCCGAGTTAAATAATCTTGTTTCGTAGATATACGCCGCCGCGGCGGAGATGAAGAAGATCGCAATATTTATCCAATCGGGCGACCTTCCTATTACTCCGTTAAAGGTGTAAAAAATGATTGGAATCAGAGCGAGCCCGAGAAGAATTCCGCTCAGCTTGACGCACCAAAAGTCTTTTCTGTCACGGAACAGAAAACTCTGCACGATCGCGTATAGGAACATCGGCCAGAAAAGCAGCTTCATATGCTCCCAAGTCGATTCGTTGACGCCCGAAAACGGCGCGATCCATACCGCCCCGCCGAGCCAGTCGTATAAAAAATGCAAAATCGTCCCGCCCGCCGCCGTCACGCCGAAGCCGATCCATTGTGATATTCCTATTGATCGTTCCATATTTCACCCCATTGATTTAGTTTATATAATTGTATTCAATAAATGTTAAATTAATATTGAAATTTGAAAGTTTTTTTGGTATAATGAATGTGAAATAAGGTGAAGAGTCGGTAATGTGTATTCACAAGCATTTTACGATAAACAGATAGGAATAGAAGATATGATAATCGGAATTGAACACGTATGCGGCGACAAGTATTTTGTCGGAAAGTCAATGACGTTTGAGGAATTAAGAACTGCGGTCAAGGAAATATTTGAAAAAAACGATGAAGCCGGTTTCGTCTCGGAATTTTGCAATAGATTCGGATACAAAGAATTGCCGTATTCCGACGGGTATGCCGATTATCTGATAGATCTTGCCACCCGCTTGGTTTTTGTAACCTCACATACTTTCCCGAAAGAACTTGACGGTGCAAAAGTTTTATATTACACTGACAAAGGCAACTTTGAACCCGTATATTATACCGGCGGCGCTGTGGCGCATAACGTATTCTATCTTGCGATATGCAAATACGATAACGATGATTCGTATTACCTTTTCCACATTGATGAAAATATGGAAGTAGTCACTGATGATTGTTGGGACAGTATTGAGCTTTTCAAAAAACATATTGATTCGTATGATGTGAAGCTGTATAAACAACAATAACGATAATTTGATTCAAAGGAGAGAAGTACGGCATATGTTGTTCAAAACAAACCGCCTCATTCTCCGTCCATGGTGCGAGGATGACGCAGATGAATTATATAAATACGCGAGCGATCCCGAGGTGGGGCCTCCTGCGGGATGGCTGCCTCATACGAGTGTGGAGAACAGCCTTGAGATCATCCGCACTGTTCTTTCCGCTCCCGAGACCTATGCTGTTTGCCTCAAGGAAGAAGGCAAACCGATCGGAAGCATCGGTCTTCATCGCAACGACATTGCCGAGGATGACGACGAATATGAGCTCGGATATTGGATCGGCAAGCCCTTCTGGGGTCGGGGATTCATTCCCGAAGCCTCGCGCGAGTTGATCCGCCATGCATTTGAAGATCTCGGTATGGCACGCATCTGGTGCGGTCATTACGATGGAAACGTGAAGAGCCGCCGCGTGATGGAAAAGCTCGGCTTCACCTATCACCACACCACCGAGGGTATCGAGCTTGCCGCACTCGGCGAGATCCGCACGGGACACGTGCTGCTTCTGACAAAGGAAGATTGGTTAAAAAATAATGAAGATCGAAAATAACGTCTTAAAACACTACTTAAAAAACGTATATTTCATCACCGGAACCGCCTATGCGGGCAAATCGACTATGGTAAAAATGCTCGCGGAGCGTTACGGCTTGACCGAGTGCGGCGAGAACTATCATATGGCGGTCTCCGAGAAAGTCGCAACTCCCGAAACGCACCCCGATATCTGCTACAACCGTCAGCTTGCCGATTTGAGAGATTTCGTCACTCGCACGCCGGAGGAATACGAACGATGGATATACGCCGTCGGGCGCGAAGCGGCGGAATTTGAGGTGGCGGAACTGATTGCGATCTCGCGGGATAAAAAGGTTATAGTGGACACAAATATCCCGATCGATCTTCTGAAAGAAATTTCCGATCACGGTCACGTTGCGGTGATGCTCTCGCCGCAGTCGATGAGCGTGGAGCGTTTCTTTGACCGAAGCGATCCCGATAAGCAGTTCCTTTTGAATGTGATCGACTCCTGCGACGATCCTGTTACTGTGATGGAGAATTACCGCCAAGGACTCGCTCGGATAAATAGCAAAGAACACTATGACGAATACGCAAACAGCGGATTTTTCACCGTCGTCCGCGAGGATAACGGCATTGACACGAGAGAAAAAGTCTGCGATATGCTAGCAAAACATTTCGGATTTACGGAGTAAAAATATGTTTGATTTCAAAGGCAAAGTTGCCGTCGTGACGGGCGGTGCGAGAGGTATAGGAAAGTGCATTTGCGAGAAATTTCGTAAGGCAGGTGCGACGGTTTGTGTCATTGATCTGCTCGAAAATGACTATTTCACGGGCGATCTTTCCGATAAAGCCACTCTTGAAAAGTTCGTGGAGAAGGTCGTTGCCGATCACGGTAAAGTCGATTTTCTGATAAACAACGCCGCACCCAAAATGTGCGGAATCATGAGCGGTAGCTACGAGGATTTTGAATACGCATTGAAGGTCGGCGTTACTGCGCCATTTTACCTTTCAAAGCTTTTTGCACCCTATTTTTCCAATGGCGCAAGCATAGTGAATATTTCATCCTCGCGTGACAGAATGAGTCAGCCTAATACCGAAAGCTATACCGCGGCAAAGGGCGGAATCTCTGCGCTGACCCATGCTCTTGCCGTGAGTTTTTCGGGTAAAGTGCGCGTCAACTCGATCTCGCCCGGCTGGATAGATACAAATTATATCGTTTATGAGGGCGCGGATGCTACCCAGCAGCCCGCGGGCAGAGTCGGGAATCCTCCCGATATTGCCAATATGGTGCTCTACCTCTGCTCGGATATGGCGGGATTTATCACGGGTGAAAATATCTGCATCGACGGCGGTATGACACGTCTTATGATCTACCACGGTGACTGCGGTTGGAGTCTTGAAAAAAATAATACGGAAACTTAATATGGATAAGAAAAAGTACTTTGCCGATTATGA
Organism: Eubacteriales bacterium; assembly: GCA_045535375.1. Taxonomy (GTDB): domain Bacteria; phylum Bacillota; class Clostridia; order Oscillospirales; family CAG-272; genus CAG-390. Next base: position 3,979 of record JAZSLM010000040.1, on the reverse strand, counting down.
AGCATTCACGGAGGACGAAATATACGATATTTCCGCACAGGGTATAACACTCAGAAACGGTATGTATATCGACTTCAACAAGTGTACGGAAGTTTGGGCAGAAGCGAATTCGCTCGAAAAAACGACCTGCGTTGGTGAAAGGGAGATCACAGACCTCAGTTATACTTTTTACGCTCTGCCAAAGCCGATAATGATAATGTTTATCAAAAAAGGCAGGCTCGCCGAATTCTTCTCAAAGCGCAATGCTTCTTACCGTTTTCACAAATTACAAAACAAGATTTCCGAATACGGATTCACTACTTTTGATATGAGTTGATAAATAAAAGGAGAAACAACAATGAAAACAGGAATCTACGTACCGCTCGTCACGCCGTTCAAGGAAAACGGCGAAATAGATTATGAAGCGCTGGCAAAAGCGACGAAATTCGTTCTCGCAAAGGGCGTAGACGGCATCTACGCCTGCGGCGGCACGTCGGAATTTTGTCTGCTGACAACGGAGGAAAGAAAGCGTTGCCTTGAAGTCATCATCGCAAACGCGGACGGCAAAGAGGTCATCGCGCACGTCGGCTCGCAGTCGACTGCCGAATCGGTCGAGCTCGCGCGCCACGCGGCAAGCGTCGGTGCGTGTATGCTGTCAGCCGTCGCGCCCTATTATTTCGGTTATACTTTCCCTCAGATCAAGGAATATTTCCGAAAGATCGCGCACGCAACCGATCTTTCGCTTATGATCTACAATGCTGCGCAGGCGCGTAACTATTCGCTCGAAGAAATGAAAGAGCTTCTCGAAGATGAAAAGATCACCGCAGTTAAATACACGGGTCAGAATTTTTACTTTCTTGAAAGACTTATCTGCTGTTGCCCCGATAAGAAATTCTACACCGGATGCGACGAGGCATTCCTCGCGGGCGCGGCTGTCGGCTCGCACGGCGCGATCGGCACGACTTACAACTATTACGCCGACAAATATATCGAAGCGAGAAAACTTTTCAAAGAAGGCAAAAACGCTGAAGCGCTTGAGATTATTCATAAACTCAACTCGATCACCGAATGCGTGATCTCTACGCCGTCCATGATCGCGGCGACAAAATACATCATGAGCCTGCAGGGGCTCGGTATTTTGCCTATTTCGCGTGAGCCGTTTTCACCTTTGACGGAAGAACAGAAGGCGAAAATCAAAGCGGTTTATGAAGAGGAATCAAAATGGTAAAAGAACTGATGCACGATCCCATTTTCCTCGGCGGAAAGTCGGAGGTCGCAACAAAAGATGATATCCCGGTCGCAAACGATCTTCTTGAAACGCTTGTGGCACACAAAGAAACCTGCGTCGGCATGGCGGCGAATATGATCGGCGTGCGTAAACGTATCATCGCCTTTCTCGATGAAAGCGGTAAGACGCCGACCTATACCGTGATGTTCAATCCCGAGATCATAAAAAAAGACGGCGCATATGACACCGAGGAAAGCTGTCTCTCACTCCTCGGCGGTCCGCGCCCCTGCAAGCGATATAAATCGATCAAGGTGAAATACCAGACCTCCGAAATGCAGACCCGCATCAAGACATATGCCGGCTGGACGGCGCAGATCATCCAGCACGAGATCGACCATTGCAACGGGGTGCTGATATGACCGAGGTCGTGGCCGCCCTTATTTGGCAGGGTGAGAAATTTTTGATCTGCCAACGCCCCGCGCATAAGGCACGCGGACTTCTTTGGGAATTCGTCGGCGGCAAGGTCGAGCCGGGGGAAACGAAGGAAGCTGCTCTTATCCGCGAGTGCAGGGAAGAGCTTGCCGTAACTCTCACAGTCGACGACGTGTTTATGGACGTCATCCACGAATACCCCGATCTGACCGTTCATCTGACTCTCTTCAACGCAACGATCGCCGAGGGTATTCCGCAGAAACTGGAACACAATGATATCAGGTGGATTACGCCGAGCGAGATACCGAATTTCGATTTTTGCCCGGCGGATGAGGAAATTCTGAAGAATATTGTTGCGATGTATAATAAGCAACGATTGTTGTAAAGGAATCTTTCTTCATAAATATACGAAAACAACGAAGACGAATAGATGTGATTAATATGTTTGAATTAACCAATGAACAGAGAAAATGCTTTGCATTACCTCCTGTGCTTGATACATGGAAAAAAGTAGTGGTGCAGCGTGGTCCGTATGATAGATACGATACATATGCATATCTTGACGGGCAGAGGATAATGAAGATAATTCAAGTATGCGAAGATCCCGAAAAAGTAAAATATCGCGAATACGGTGTTGACCAGTTGCTTTCGGAAGATGGTACACAGCTTCTTCCCAAAACGACTAAGGGTAAGCCGCAAAAGTTTTCCGCGCCCTATCTCGAAAAAAGAACTCCCGTCGGTATGTCTTTGGCATTTAGCAGAGGAGGACTTTCAATATATAATAATAGTTGCGAACAGGTTTATTATTGTTCAACTTATGATGCCTTGAAAATGGAGACTTTCGCGGATTTTCAGAAATGGATAAATGATTGGTGCAGTAATACCGGTGAAAAAGAGCTTGCGGAGATCAACGAATTTGCAAAGAAGAAAAAGATCCATCAAAAATATCAAGAGGGAGATTTCTTTCGTTACAGGATCAATCGTTATTTGTACGGCTATGGGCGAATTCTTTTGGATTTTGAAAAGATGCGCAAGAACGGCGAGGAGTTTTGGGAAATATTTATGGGAAAGGCTCTCTGCGTTGCGGTCTACCATATTGCAACCGAAAATGCAGATATGCATCCCGAACAGCTTAAAGGAAAAATGCTGCTTCCGTCGCAGATGATAATGGATAATATTTTTTATTACGGAGAGTGCAAGATCATTGGCAATATGCCGATCGTCGAGCACGAACAGGATTATCCGATTCATTACGGAAAAAGTATAGATTACCGACGCCCAAATCGCATCCATTATCAATGCGGAAGAGTTTTTGTTACTCTCGATAATGAAAAAGAACTATACGATAATTTTAGGTACGGTGGAATCGGTTGGGGAATTGATGTTACTCTGCCTATCTTAAATGAGTGCATAGCACATAATTCAAACGAACCTTATTGGAAAAAAATATCTCCCTGGAGAGCAAACGAAGATCTGCGGAATCCGAAGTTCAAAAAAGAACTAACGGAAATCAAGAAACAAATGAAAATTAAGTAAGGAGTTTATTATCATGCGTAAAAATTTCGGAGCCAAAACATGGCTTTACCCTATGCCCGTGCTGATCGTGGGCACTTATGATGAAAACGGTGCGCCCAACGCGATGAACGCGGCTTGGGGCGGTATTTACGATACGAATCTGGTCATGGTCTGTCTTGCGGATGACCACAAAACTACCTATAATATTAAAAAGACGGGGGCCTTCACCGTCAGCTTTGCCACGGCAAAGACAGTTGTGCCCTGCGATTACGTCGGTATCGTGTCGGCAAACGACGTACCCGACAAGTTTGAGAAAGCCGGATTTCACGCCGTTCGAAGCGAATTTGTAAACGCCCCCATCATTGAGGAACTTCCGATGACGGTCGAGTGCAAGCTCCTCAAATTCAACGAGGATGGCATCTGCATCGGTGAGATCGTCAACGTCAGCGCAGACGAGGGCGTGCTTGACGAAAATGGAAAGGTTGATGCGAAAAAGCTTGATCCCATTATTTATGATAGTGTTACGCACGCTTATTGGAATTTCGGTGAGAAGGTCGGCAGGGCTTTCTCGGACGGTAAGAAAATCAAGTAAAGGCAGACGGAAAGCCCAAGGGCGTCCTTTTAGCAAGAATTGTGCAAAATGCACTTTATAAAAAAGAAAAAACATAATTTCAGTTGTTAAAGTTTCACAAACCTCAAAAAAACTAAAAAAACTTCAAAAAAGGTATTGACAAAGCGAGTTGAAAGTGGTATAATATACGAGCTGTCGCGGAAAAGCGGTGGCGAGGTCATTGAAAATTGAACAACAGACTAAGAAGTACAAGC
>JAZSLM010000109.1:0-28162 GCA_045535375.1 Eubacteriales bacterium | reverse complement strand
CGTTCTGGGAGCCAAGGAGTTGAATACAAATTTTGTCTTCCTAAGACCGCTTGGCCTCCGACTTTATTTCATTTCAACAACCGTAACACCGCCGTCGCCTTCGCCGTACTGACCTATTCGGAAGTTTGCGATTCGGCTGTCGCCGCGAAGTCTTTCCCAAAGAGCCGCGCGGAGTGCTCCGGTGCCCTTGCCGTGGATAAGGCGGCAGGTGCGCAGACCCGCCATCTGAACGTCGTCGAGGTATCTGTCGACTTCATACCACGCCTCGTCGCCCGTCATACCGCGAAGATCGATCTCATCCGAGCAGGCACGGCTGACTGTGGTCTTGGCAAATTCCTTGACCGTCTTCTTGTTGCCCTGCGAATCTGTTACGGTGATGACGTCGTCCATCAGCTTGAGGTTCTTGACCTTTGTTTTGGTTCTGACGGGGCCGATCTGAACGCTTACGTTTCCGCTTCTGTCGGGGTCGGAGATAACAACGCCCTCCTGACTGATGTTCATCAGATAAACGGCGTCGCCCTTCTTGAGCGGGCGGGGGAGAACGTATTCTTCGTCAATATTTTCATCAACGGGATTGTATTTTTCCTCGTTGGCTTTCATATGCTCGCGAACTTTCTTGCGGGCGGCATCGAGTTCTTCGCCAAGTCGCTCGCTGTCGCGAGCCTTGCGGACCTTATCGAGCTGTGAGAAAACGTATTCGCTCGATATTCGGGCTCCCTCGACCATCTCTGCCGCCTTTTTCTGCGCGCGCTCTACTTCCTTTTCGGCAGCCGCGATCTTTTCCTTGATCTTTGCCTCTGCCTCGGTCTTGAATTTTTCATACTCGCGGCGCATATTCTCGGCTTCCTCGCGGTATCTCTCGGCATCGATGCGAGCCGCCTCGAGCTTGTCTATGACGTCCTCGAAACGTCTGTCATCCGAGCTTACCTCCGCAAGCGCACGGTCAATGATGTGCTTGGGAAGTCCGAGTCTTTCGGAGATCGCAAGCGCGTTCGAGCGTCCGGGGGTACCGATGGTAAGCTTATATGTCGGGCGGAGAGTTTCTATATCAAATTCGCAGGACGCGTTCTTAACGCCGGGAGTGTTGAGGGCGTATGCCTTGAGTTCTGCATAGTGCGTAGTCGCCGCACAGATAGCACCCGCCGCGCGGACTTCGCTGATAACTGCGATCGCAAGCGCCGCGCCCTCGATCGGGTCGGTGCCGACGCCAAGCTCGTCAAAAAGGACGAGAGCGTCGTCACGGAGATCGTCAACTATCGAAACGATATTGACCATATGCGATGAGAATGTCGAAAGCGACTGCTCGATGCTCTGTTCGTCGCCAAGGTCAACAAGCACTCTGCCGTAGATCGGCACGGTAGAATTATCGTCGCAAGGGATGTGGAGTCCAGACTGAGCCATGATAGCAAAAAGTCCGAGAGTTTTGAGCGTTACCGTCTTACCGCCCGTGTTGGGACCGGTAATAACGAGTGTATCGAAATCACCGCCGAGGCGGATGTTTACGGGAACTACCTTTTCCTTGGGGATAAGAGGATGGCGCGCACGGCGAAGCTCGGTTCTTCTGCTGTCGGAGGAAAGCTTCGGTTGCGAACCGTTCATCTGGAAGGAAAGCTCGGCGCAGGCGAAAACGAAAGCCAACTCGTCGATGTTTGCGCCGTTGTAGCGGATCTTATCGGAAATCGCCGCGACTTCCGCAGAAAAATTATAGAGTATCTTTTCTATCTCATGCTTTTCCTTGGCTTCAAGTTCGCGGATCTCATTATTTGCGTCAACGACAGGGAGAGGCTCGATAAAGAGCGTTGCGCCGGTCGCGGAGGCATCGTGAACAAGACCCTTGATCTCGTTCTTACATTCGGCCTTTACCGGAACGACAAAACGTCCGTTACGGATGGTGACGATATTTTCCTGCAGGCTCTTTGAATATGCGCCCGTGGTGTATTTCGCAAGAATATCGCGCACCTTTGCGGTGGTCACACGGATCTTGCGGCGGATGTTGTAAAGCTCGGGGGAGGCATCATCCGCGAGAGTTTCCTCGCTGATTATCGCAGTTCTGATTCTGTCCTCAAGCTTTTTATCGGGAAGAAGACGTTCAAAAACCTCGTCGAGCACCGTTTCGAAGCGGCGGTTGGTGCGGCTGTAATCGAGAAGCACACGGCTGGTGCGGAGGATATCCGCAATGTCAAGCAGCTCTCGCTGTGTCAGCATCGCGCCCTTGTCGGCACGCTCACAATGGGGAGTGATATCCTTGACTCCGCCGAATGCGGGCTGACCCTTCTCTGCCGCAAGTCTTTTTGCATCGGTCGTCCGTCTTTGCATATTGAGCACGCGGACGAGATCGGATTCGGGCATAAGCGACAGCGCCGCCGCACGCGCACCCTCGGTGCGGGCACAGTCGGCAAGCATCTGCCTGATCTTGTCAAATTCAAGTAATTTTATACTTTTTTCGGGTAGGTACATCATAATAAAATCCCTATAGTTTGTTTATTTTTATATAAAATTGAAATTCACTTGGTATTCTCGGGCACAAAAAGTGTCCCCTCATCACCCGCTGCGGCGGGAGCTTCTCCCAGGAGAAGCCTTAAGTTGGTTTGTGCGATAATTTGATTTCTGCAGCAAACTCCGCTCGATTTTTTGTAATATTGAAATAAGAAACGGGAACAGAATAACATACAAATTGAAATTGTAATATATTAAGTAAATCTTGTTTTGCGAAACACAATGTTCAGAAATGCTCAAACGATGTTGAGATTTCCCCAAGGCTTCTCCTGGGAGAAGCTCCCGCCGCAGCGGGTGATGAGGGGACACCGAGAACGCTTTGTTTGCACTCGCTTATTAATTTAATCGAGATTTATCGGTAGGCTGATTCCGGGAGGGTAAACATACCTATTTGCCTCGATTATCAATTCCAAAAATTATTCGCTCAATTCGTGATAAAGTCTGAGCGATGCAAAGCCGCGCTCAAGGTGGTTGAGAATATAAGTTTCAGCCGCGCGGCAGAATGTTTTTTTATCGGTTTCGGAGCTGATCCCGAAGGAAAGCAGTCTTTTCAGCGGCGCGCCGACAACGTATCGCATTGCCGCAAGAATTCCCGCAGTTATCGGGATGATTATCGAACGGGTGCCGTAAGCATCGACGGGTATCTCCGCCTCGGGTATTTCGGGTGCTGACGCTATGCAATCCGAGCAGACGATCCCTCCACCCATAACGTCAAGGTAGAAGGCGGGAGCTTCGGTCTTGTCGCATCTGACGCATTCGCCAAGCTCGGGAAGATAACCCGAAATTGCCGCGGCGCGAAGCTCGAAAGCGGCTTTGACGAGATCGCGATCGTATTTATCCGAGCAGAGCGCGTGATACGTGTTCAGCGCAAGCGGCAAAAGTTCACCCGCGGGCTCGCCTTGACCGCTCAGTTCACAGCAAATGTCCGAAATATACTGCGCGAGATACATCAGCTCAATATCCTGCTCAAGCGCCGTAAACGATTTGATAACCGAAGCGTCGCGCACCCAAGCCATATCGCCCTTGTAATGAAGCTCGAAATTGCCCCACACAAACGCGCGGCAGGGTGACATCAGCTTATTGCGGAGCGATCTCGCCCCCTTTGCGATGACGGTTATCCTTCCTTCATCGGGACAAAGGAGTGTAAGCAGGCGGTCGTGGTCGCCCTGCGGCACGGCACGGATAACGAGCGCATCGGTTGAAATATCATAGGTTGCCATGTCGGCTTACTGATCGATGTCTTTCTTGTTATAGCCGAAGTTCGAAACAAGGCCTTCGCGCTCGCGCCAATTCTCTTTTACTCGTACCCAAAGGTCGAGGAATATCTTCGAGCCGGTTACCTTTTCAAGCTCTTCTCTTGAATACATACCGACCTTTTTGAGCACTTCTCCGCCCTTACCGATGATGATCTGCTTGTGCGACTGCTTTTCACAGATGATCTCGGCGCGGATCTTGGTGAGATTGCCCGTGTCGCGGTATTCCTCAATAACAACGGCAATTCCGTGCGGCACCTCGCGGTCAAGCGCGCGGAGAAGCTTTTCGCGGATGATCTCGGAAACGTACTGACGCATAGGCTGGTCGGTCGCGGCATCCTCGGGGAAAAACCATTCGCTCTCGCGAAGGAATTTGGAAAGCTCGTCCATGACCTCGTCAACGTGCTTGCCCGACTTTGCGGAAACAGGGATTACCGCATCAAATTCATGCTTCGATGCGTAAGCCGCGATCTTTTCCGCGATCATCTCGCGGCGGACGGTGTCGATCTTGTTGAGAACGAGAACCGAGGGAACGCCCTCGCGCTTGAGATAGTCTATGATCTCCTCCTCGGTTTTTGAAACGGGCTTGTTTACGTCAACGACGAGCATAACGACGTCGCCCTGCTGCATTCCCGACTTTGCCGCGGTGACCATATAATCGCCGAGGCGGTTCTGCGGACGGTGGATGCCGGGGGTGTCAAAGAAAACGAACTGATCCTCGCCCTCGGTAAGGATACCGCGGATGCAGTTGCGGGTGGTCTGCGGTTTATTTGAAACGATGGCGACCTTTTCGCCGAGTATGCGGTTCATAATGGTGGATTTGCCGACGTTGGGTCTGCCCACGATCGAGATAAATACTGTTCTTTTCATTTTATTTCTCCGTCATTTTATCTATGAATTTCTGCAAGTCGTAAGATTTTGCGTCTTCGGTGTACTGCGTTGCGTTCGGATCAAGCTTACCCGGATTTTTATGGAATAAGTAAATTTCCTCGCCCGATATGTGCGAAAGCATCATGCTCTCGATAGCGCCGTTTTCATCAATTCCAATAGTAAACGCGAAGTCGGTTTCGCGCATCGGGAAATAATAAAGCGGCACCTCGGACGAGCCGAGAACGACGTATTCGAACTTTGCAAACTGACGAAGCTCGAGCTCTCTTGCGCCGTCCGCAAAATCAAGAATCGCAGGAATACTCAAAAGAGGCTTATCCTCCTCTTTTTTTCCGCAGCCCGAAAAAGTGCAAACTATAAAAGCGAGTGCCAACAAAAACGAAAGTACCTTTTTCATCATTTCACCTCAAGTCCCATAATTTTCATGATCTCGCGCTGACGCGCACGCATATCCGTCTCATCTTCTTCTCCGGTCTCATGGTCGTAACCAAGAAGGTGAAGAGTTGAATGAACGCAGAGGAACGCGACCTCGCGCTCAAAAGGATGTCCGAATTCCGCGGCTTGCTCGCGCGCTCTTTCGAGCGAGAGCACGACATCTCCGAGGCAGAGCTTTTCGCCGTCGAATGCTTCTTCAAGATCTCCTCCCTCGGCTATCGGAAAGGAAAGAACGTCTGTAACGCGGTCTATACCTCTGTACTCTGCGTTAAATTTGCGGATCCCCGCGTTTCCGACGAAGGTCACCGAGACCTCGCAGTCGTCCTCGATCTCCTCAAACTCAAGTGTTGTTTCTATCGCGCGGCGGACGAGAGCTTTGAGCTCATCCGTCACCTTTTCCTTTCGGCATCTGACCGAATAATCAATAGTCAGCATTTTCTACCTCCGTCAATAATTTTTCCTGCGGTAAGTGTGACCGCCCTTGTCTTTATTCTGATTTTCCTTTTCATACTTGTCATAAGCGAGAATGATCTTCTGCACCAGCTTATGGCGGACAACGTCGCGGTCGGTGAACTGATGGATGGCAATACCCTCGATTCCGTCAAGTATCTTTACCGCCGACCACAGACCGCTGACCTGACCGCCGGGGAGGTCGGTCTGTGTCAAGTCGCCCGTGACAACTGCCTTCGAGTTGTTACCAAGACGAGTCAGAAACATCTTCATCTGCTCAAAGGTCGCGTTCTGAGCCTCGTCGAGGATGATGAACGCATCGTCAAGCGTGCGGCCGCGCATATATGCGAGAGGTGCGACCTCTATGATCTGCTTTTCAACGTTTCTCTGATAATTCTCCGGTCCCATCATCTCGAACAGCGCGTCGTAAAGTGGACGGAGATAGGGGTCGATCTTGCTTTGCAGATCGCCGGGCAGATAACCGAGCTTTTCACCCGCTTCAATTGCGGGACGTGTCAGAATTATACGGCTGACCTTTTTGTCGCGCAGGGCTTTGACCGCCATTGCAACTGCAAGAAATGTCTTACCGGTACCCGCAGGACCCGTGCCGAGGATTATCGTGTTGTTTCTTATCGATTCAATATACTTCTGCTGACCTACGGTCTTCGGCTTGATCGGCTTGCCCTTTGCCGTCACGCAGATGCAGTTTTCATCAAAGGCTTCAAGCTCGCCCTCGCGACCGTCGCGCACCATATTGATGACGTAAAGCACCGTTTGTTCGGCAAGAGTCTCGCTTCTCTCCCCCATACGCGCCAGAGTTTCGATCGCGCGCGCCGCGGCATCGACACCCTCCGAAGTACTTCCGCTGACGGTAAAGACCTCACCCGCACCCGAAATATCGGGGCGCGTATGGACCGTCACGGCGAAAGCAGCCTCGACAAGCTTCATATTGGCATCGAACGCACCGTAAAGCTTTGCGGCGAGTTCGGCAGAACCTATTTTAACTATTTTTTGTTCCATATTCGTTTTCCTCACTCGGACTTGTTGATATAAAAGGGGACGGGGCTTGCGATATCGTCGATGCACTCAACGCGGCATTCAAGTCTGTATGCCGTACCGTCATCGGTTTCGCCGCCGCTGAAGGACTTTGACACGATCTCCGCATCGCCAAGTGTGGCAAGGATCTTGCGGTTTATTTCGAAATATGCAATATCCACAGCCTCGGACGGAGTGCGATTTGCTTCGCTTTCCGTGAATATCGGAACCCTCGTTACGGAAAGCCCGATGGGCAGAGTTGCATCCCCTGAAGAGTATATATAAATATCCGAGTATATTTTATCATATTTAGCATCCAAAAATCCACCCTTTTTGAAAAAAAGTTGTCTAAAAGAGAAAAAAATTATAGAAATTTCGCATATTTCACTCTTTACGGCCTCACGGACCGTGTAAATGTATGGAATTTCAGCCTCAAAAACGTATTCCGTGCGCGCCAAGACCCGTCCTCCGGCGCGTGTCGCGCGGTAGCCGAAGCGTTCGCTGTCGTATAGTCCGCTTACAACAAGCTCACCTTTTCTGACCGTACGCCCTATCTCCGCGGTCGGCTCGCCCGCTATCAGCTCATAGCCGACGATCACTCCGTCGCGTCCGGCAACAAGATTTACACCGTCGCCCTCCGCATCCTCTTTGGGAGGCTCTTTGATTTCGGCGATCACCTCGACATATGCCACCGTGCCGATCACGTTTATCGATATCCACGCAACCTCCGCAGAATCGTACTCTATCCTCGTTTGAATATCACCGATATCGAGCCGCGAGAGCCACGCGCCGGGCTTCACACCGTATTCGGCGAGCAATGCCTTGACTTCTTCTTTTTCGATCATTTCGTTTGGTTCTACTCTCACGTCCCAGAGCACGCTGTTTCCGAGAATAAGTATCAGCAAAGCCGCCGCAAATCCCGCTATCAGCCCCGGGCGCGTCAGCAGCCGCCCGAAATAATAAGGCAGTCCCGAGAGAAGCACGGCATCGGCCTCGATCCCCGACGCTTTGCAAAGCGCAACGGCGCGTTTAGAAGAAACGTACGCAATGTCCACCGAAGCGTGAACCTCATCCGATCTTATGTTCGAATAACTCTCACCCATCGAAAGAAGGACGTTCAGCAAGGGGATCAGATCCTCCGCGGCGCACTCAAGCCTTGCTCTGCCAAAAATAAAGCTGTCAATACTTCCCCTATTCTTCTCCTTTTTCAACTCCGTCACCTCCGCAATAATCTATACGGTCTATCTCCCCGCGAATGCTTATTCTCGAATCGGAATAGGATGACATCGTGAGCCTTCTTCCGTCGATCGAAATACAGTATCCGCACTGCAAAAGCCTTATCCTTTCGGGGGAATAGCAAAGTATTTCGCGGCAGCCGCACAGTAGCAATTCGTTTCTGCCACGCATTTCAAGACTCATTCCCGAGCTCAGATCCGCGGGAATATCCGCAAGCCTCGAGAGCAGTTCAGGTAAAGTTTCTCTTTCGTGGCGTATTTTTCTTTTCTTCATCATTTCCTCCAAGCCGTTTGAATAGACTTTTTTATAATAATATGCACGCACGGGGTGGTCGATTACATGATATCTTCACTCAAAAAATCAAGTTCGGGAACAGCAATATCTGTCCTATGCCTTTTTCTGCTCATTATGCTTTTTCGCAACTCGGAGATCGCGGGTGAGCATATTGAACGCGGAATGAATATCTGCTTTGACACGCTGATCCCCTCTCTTTTCCCTTTTATGGTAATATCCGAACTTCTCGTACGCTCGGGAGCCTGCGAGCCGATATCGCACATTATGAAACGCCCGATGGAGGCGCTTTTCGGAGTTTCGGGGAAATGTACTGCGGCACTCCTGCTCGGCATCGTCTGCGGTTTCCCCGTTGGTGCAAAGGCGGCGGCTTCGCTTTACTCGCGCGGAGATATAACGAAAGAGGAATGCGAGCATCTTCTCTCCTTTTGCAATTTTCCCTCACCGCCTTTTATGATCTTCGCCGTCGGCGAGGGAATGTTCGGAAGCAAAAAAGTCGGAATATTTCTTTACTGCACCGTCTTGTTTGCGGGATTGATCATCGGAATACTTATGCGCCCCAAAAATAAAAAAGTACGGGAATTCAACGCTTCCGCGGAGATGACCGACAGAAATAATGCGCTTACGGTATTTGCATCATCCGTTGTGTCGGCGGCGTATTCCGTCATATCCGTCTGCGCTTTCGTGACGTTTTTCACCTGCATCGTCGGCACTTTTTCTTCAATGTTCGGCGGCTTCTCCGACTCTCCGTGGCGGGCGTTGCTCTTTTCTTTTTTCGAGCTCACTTCGGGATCGGCTGCTTGTTCATCACTCGCCGACCCTCGACTCGGCATCATATTCGCCGCGGCGGCTGGAGGATGGTCAGGGCTTTCGGTATTTTTGCAGATCTGTTCGCTGACACTCACCGAAGGCGACGAGCTTTCACTTCTGCCATATATAAGATCCAAGATATTATGTGCTCTGATCTGCGCCTTTTCCGCCGCTTTGCTTACTTATTTCTTCCCATCTCTCACAGAGGGAATAAGCACCGCAGAAGACGTCTTTTACACCGTTATTTCATATCCCCAAACTTTCATAGTTGCCGTCAATATAATTTTTATCTTCACATCTTTTATTTGCTTATACAAACTCCTTGACAGACGGCGTAAGATTTGATATAATAAGTATAATAACGACAAAAAACAACAGACGGAGATATATTATGAGTTTCAATCTTGCCCTCTTCTTTCCATATCCAATATGGACTCTCATTTTTGCACTGTTCTTTCCCATACTCGCCGCAATAGCAACTTTTGTCTGCCTGCGCCGCGCAAACACCGCACGCAGACTGGTAGGTTTTTTCATAATCGTGCCGATATACGTTACCCTTGCGGTAGTCGTATGCGGAGATACCGGCGGCCTTGTGTCCAAGATCATCCCGCCTCTCCGCCACTATCCCGGTATCGGTACGCTGGCGGCAATAGCTTTTGGCATTATCTGCCTGAACTTCATCGGCTTGATCTGCGGCGCAGGTATCCTTAAGCGACGCGGGGCGGTCACAAATACCGTCGCCTCCATTCTTGCATTCGGCATCAACGCTTTCATCACTTACGGCGCGTGGGACTTTGGCAACTATATCTGCACCACGGGTTTATTCCGCAACGATATGCACGTAATTGACGTACACGACGCATTTCCTTTCCTCAAAGATCTCGGATTTATTCCTACCTTCATATTGGATTCCGGCATCGAAATATTCTCCCTTTCCGTTCTCGCGCTTTTCATAATCGTCTACTTTCTCTCCTTCATTCCGCAGAAGAGCAAGGAAGAAATTTTCAAGGAAGATCTCGAACGCAAGCGCCGCGCGGCACTGGAAGACGGCGAAAAACGCAATAGAAACCATTCTTGCTCCGATTCGGACGAATGCATAAAATGCTGTGAATGCTGCGAGCACGCGACCGCACTCAAGAACGACCGCACAAAGATGGTCTGCGATAAATTCGGCGTGGTCAGCGCCACACACAAGTGCCGCAAATTCCTTTACGATCCTCTCAAGCGCAAGGCTTTCCGCCCGAGGATCGATACAGAAGACCAGCTTGAACACATCGATCTATAAAAAATCTGCTCCCGTTTTTAAGACGGGAGCTGTTTTTTATAGATTTTTCTTGACATTTTACTTAAAATATGATATTATAAATTGAATAATTATATATCCTTTGCGAAAGGAAACGAAAATGAAACAAAAAAAGCTCCATTGTCTGGCACTTCTATGCCTCTCATTGATCACTCTGCCATTTGCTTTCGCCTCCTGCAACAGCTTTTCGGAAACCGAATACGCCATTATCGCGGAAGGCTTGACATCTGATAATTTCATATACGACCAATACGAAAACTCAACCGTCAGGATCACGGGCGTTGAAAATACGCCGGCGCAGCTTGTGATCCCCGAAGAGATCAACGGTATGGAGGTTGTCGAGATCGCCGAAGATGCTTTTGCTTACAACGAAAAACTGCTCTACCTTGAATTTCCCAAAGGAAGTATCAAACTCGGCAAAGGATTCTGCGCGGGAAGTCAAGCGCTTATATGCGTCAATTTTTCGGATTCGGTAACCGCGATTCCCGAAATTGCATTCGAAGGATGCATAAACCTTACGCTGATTGAGGGAACAGCAGGATTTACCGCCATAGGATCTCAGGCTTTCGCGGGATGTTCTTCGCTTGCATCCATCGGCTTCCCCGAAACGCTTGCTTCGATCGGAGACGAGGCGTTCCGCGGATGTACAGCGCTCGCGAGTATCAAGCTGCCAAGTTCCGTAACCTCTGTAGGCGGATCGGCTTTCTGGGGTTGCAGCGGACTTGCGGAGGTCGATTTCGCTTGCAACGCGGATATCCCCGAATATTGCTTCCTCGACTGCAATTCGCTCACGTCGGTCAAGATAGGCGACAGCGTGACTGCGATAAAGGAAGAAGCATTTCGAAACTGCCGTTCTCTTTACAGCATTGAGATCGGCAAAAATTGCAAAAATATCGGCGATTACGCCTTCCACGCCTGCGACTCGCTCACCGAGATAAGATTTGCCGATAAAAACGGCATTTCCATCGGTGAAGGCAACGAGTCACTCGGTAACGGCAACTAAGGAGGATGAATATGAAGCTCAAAACGATCTCATTCATTACCGCCCTTTTTATGCTCCTGCCACTGCTTTTCTCCTGCAAGGGAGCTGAACCTTCTTTCACGCCCGAAAATTTTGAATTCACGCTCAGAACTCCCACCGAAGAAATGGGATTCGACAGCGGATATTCCTATACCGTTTACGACGACGGCAGCGTTGTGATAAGCGAAGCCGACGTTTCGGGAGACGTAAAGATCCCCGCTGAGCTTGGAGGTAAAAAGGTCACCGCCATCGGCGAAGGTGCTTTTTTCAAAAACACTGCGATCACTTCGGTAACCATCCCGAGCGGCATTGAATCTATAGGTCTTTACGCCTTTTCGGATTGCACGGCGCTGACTGCGGTCGAAATTGCCGAAAGCGTGTGGCAGATCGCTCCGTTTGCGTTTGATAATACGCCTTGGCTTGATGCTCAGACCGATGAATTCGTCACGGTCGGCGACGGAGTGTTGATTGCGTATAACGGAACCTCGCGCACCCCCGTCCTTCCCGATAAAGTACGCCACCTTGGCGGCGCGTTTGCGGGAGTTGAAACCATCTATACGATCACAGGGGGCCGAGGATTGCTCAGCATTTCGGATATGGCGCTTTCCTTCTGTATGAATCTTGCGGAGATCGATCTCGGACTTTCCCTCGTTTATATCGGAAATCAGGCTTTTTCGGGTTCCGAAAAGCTCCGTGCGCTGAATCTTCCCGACACGGCAAGATATATTGGAAGCCAGGCTTGCCTTAACTGCTATGAACTAAAAACAGTAGACCTCGGCAAGAGTATGGAAACTCTCGGCGACAACACTTTCGAATATTGCCAGACGATGAGGGTGATCTTCGTCCCCAAGACCGTCAAGGCTCTCAAAACCTCTCACTTTACAGACTGTATGTCGCTCGGACTTCTCCTTTACGAAGGAAGCGAAGCCGAATTCGACGCGATATCCACAAACGACAATATACTCAGCTTCAAGGACTTGAACAAGGTCTTTAACTATTCCGGAGGCTCAAATGAAAAATAAAAAACTGAAAATGCTGCTCCCGCCGCTCGTGTCACTCATAGTTGCAATAGGATGCGGCTTCGGGATGCTGTATCTATACAAACTGACAAAATACCTGCCGCTCTATCTTCTCGGACTTACACTGCTTCTCCCCTCTGCCGTCAATCTTTCGCTTTTCGTTCTGAAGATTCCGGCAAAGAGAAAAGAAAAGAAGACGGTAATGGCAGAAGATGAACCCGAGTCCGCCCCCGAAGAAAAGAAATTCAAGAAAATCATTCGTGCACTCCTCAAAGCTGTCAAGAACTTCTTCTGCAAGATATCCGATAAGATCGACGGTGAAAAGACTCTCAAATATCTGTCCTACGTTCTTGCAGGCGCATCTTTCCTTGCGATCCAGTATTTCTTTGCGATCTCACTCAAGGCGTCAACGTCGCTTTACACGATCAATTACGCTTATGCTGTTCTTCTGATCGCGCTATTCCTTGTTTTCATCGTCCTTGACAAATGGATGCTTCACAACGAAGGCGCTGACGAATACGCATCAGCACTGGGAAGCAATATCCGCTCTATCCTCGCGCTGACAAGACTTGCGCTGATCCTCATTATCCCCGCTGTATTCATCAAACTTCTCGGATTCTATGAGCTACAGAAGTACGTCGTCATCGCCGTTGCGATAATCTTCTATTGGACCTCGCTCTTTATACTTCTATCTTACATCGCAAGAGGGATCCGCCACGAGCTTGCAAGCATTCCCGATATCCGCATTCCCGCGCCCTTCTCGGGCGGAAGCGGAAAGGATATGGGAATCCTCTCCTATCTTGAGGAAAACACGGGCATCACGATGCGCGGACTCTGGAGCGTCAAGCTTATGGGCAAGCTCATCATTCCCTCCGTTATCGCTGTATTTCTCCTTTTCTGGGTCTCAACGGGAATCGTTGAGATAGGATCCGGTCAGCACGGCGCGCTTTATAACTTCGGTAAACTTCAAAGCGAGCCTCTCGAGCCGGGACTTCACCTTACTCTCCCATGGCCTTTCGGTAAAACCGTAATATACAACACCGACGCGGTATCCTCGATCACCATCGGCTACCGCTCCGACACCTCGGGCGACAACGTATGGACGCAGACACACGGAAGCGAGGAATACGAGCTTCTGCTTGGCGGAGGAGAGGAGCTTGTTTCGATCAACCTTTGCATTGAATATAAGATAAGCGATCTCTACACATATCTTATCAACTCCGCCCGTCCCGAATCTTTGCTTGAAGCAAGCGCATACGAGCTTGTTGCCGACAAGACCATCATCACCGACCTCGACACGCTTCTTTCGGCGGACCGAGACCAATTCGCCGCAGAATTCATGGTAGACCTGCGTGAAAAGATCAAGGAACGCAACACGGGTCTTGAGATAGTCAGCGTCGTCCTAGAAAGTATCCATCCACCCCTCGGTATTGCAGACGTTTATCAGCGACTGGTGAGCGCAGAGATCGAAGCGCAGACGCGCATCATGTATGCAGAAGCCTATGCGGCTGTCAAAGTGCTTGAAGCGGAAACAAACTGCAGCACCACGGTTTCGGTAGCCACCTCGGAACAGATGAACAAAATCGCCGAGGCGCAAGCTGAAGTTGCCGAATTCATGGCAAGCGTAGCCGCAGACCAATCAAATTCGAACGCTTACAGATATTATAAATACCTCAATGCCGTCAAAAATGCATATGGCAACGCAAATCTTATCATTGTCGGATCGGATATCGATGATTCCCGCATCGTCTGGTTTCCCACGACCAAAAACTAACTTCAGGTGATCAATATGAAAAAAAATAAAATAACTGAAAATAACGAAAAAGCAACGATCTCGCGCGAGCCCCGCGAAAAAACAAGCTTTGGAATGCGTTTTCTCAAGGTCTTCATCGCGCTTCTTCTAGTCACAGCCATTGCATACTTCGGCTTCACCTTTGAAGTCCGAGAGGGCAATTGCGCAGTAGTCCTCCGCTTTGGAGCTCCCCGCGCGGAGATCACTGAATCGGGACTCTACTTCCGTCTGCCCTGGCCCTTTGAGAACGTGGTGCAGTACGAAAACAGAATGCAGTATCTCGAATCAAACGCGCAGGAAACCGTAACGAAGGACAAGAGAAACATCATTCTCTCCTCCTACGTCATCTGGCAGGTCGAAGATCCCCTGCTCTTCCATAACAGCGTCGGTGCTTACGGAAGCACCGAAACCTACATCGACCAGCAGATCCGAAGCGCAACTCAAAGTACGATGGGTGCATACGAGCTGACCGAACTCGTTTCTCTCGACACCGAAAAGATCAAGACAGCAGAAATTCAGCAGAAGATCTTTGAAAAGGTCAAGGAAAACTGCGAGAAGAACTATGGAATCTCGATCATCGATGTCAGCATCCTCCGTCTCAGCCTTCCCGACATCAACCTGCAGAGCGTATTTGATCAGATGCGCCAGGACAGACAGACCGATATCGACACCATCCTTGCAAAAGCAGAAAAGGAAGCCATGCGCATTACCAACGAAGCTGAAGTCAGAGCAAACGAAATAATCGCGCAGGGCACCAACGAAGCTGCAAAGATCAAGGCAGATACCGAAAAGGCCGTGGCTCAGATCTACGCTGACGCTCAGGCGGCAAACCTCGAGCTCTTCAGCTTCCTCAAGAGCCTCGATACTCTTGCAGCATCTGTAAACTCCAACACAGTAACCATCCTCAGCACCGATGACTATCCCTTCAACGTACTCAAAGACTATTCCGACATGCTCGAAGATGAGGGCGACGCCACGATAGTCAAAGATCTTTCCTACATTCTCACACAGCTCAACGAAACCGACAGACAGGCTCTCATCGACGCCATCGGCAAGCTTCTCGAAGAAGCGGCAAAGGGTAACGCACAATGAAAAAGAACCTTTTATTTGAAGACATCCTGCGAACGGTGTCGCGATATTTTGTCGTGATAATCATCGCGGTAGTCGCCATCATCGTCTGCTCGGGTATAAGATTTATCAAGAGTGGCGAATCGGCGATAATACTGCGATTCGGCAAAATAGTAGGCGACACACGTGAAGAGCAGATTCATGAAGCCGGAGTGCTTTTCGCCTTCCCATACATAATTGACGAGGTCATCACGATTCCCACGGGCAGCGTTCATGAACTAACCGTCAATACCCACTACACCGACGGCGAGATGACCACATATGACAGAAACGGCTACGTCATCACCGGCGACAATAACATCGCCATTCTCTCGGCTTCCGTCAAATACACGATCACAGACCCCGTTGCCTTTGCGCTTGCCGTGAAGGATCCGGGATACGTCATCAACGCCGCGGTCAGCAACGCAATGATCAACGTGGCGGCAAACTATGCAGTTGACGACATTCTGACCACCGGCAAGGACGCCTATACCAAGGCTGTACGCGAGTTGGCGCAGAAAAAGCTTGACGAGTGCTCCGTCGGTGTGACGCTTAGCCACCTCGAACTTACCCGAGTCGGTATGCCCGAAGAAGTCCGCGACATTTACGAACTCGTCAACTCCACAAACATTCAGGCAAGCACTCGCATTGAGCAGGCTCGTCAGTATTATGAAACACGCATCCCCGGCGCGGAAGCAGAAGCCAACTCCCTCATAGCAGAAGCTCAAGCTAACTATGCTAACTGGACCGCCGCGGCTAATTCGGATCTTTACGAATTCTACGGCGTGCTTGAAGAATACAACGCAAACCCCGAAGTTGTAAGAGTACGACTCTACAACACCGCTATTACCAACATAATCCGCAAGATCGGCACTGTAAAGATCGTTGACGATTCGGATTCCGAGATATTCATCAACTACTAAGGAGGGCTTTCGATGGAAAATTTAGATAACATTGCGAAAAACAGCCTTGAAGCCCTCGCAAAAGACAATCTTAACGACAAGAACCGACGTGCTCTGACGGCAAATCTCGTAAGCGCCGCTGCGGCACTTGTCTGTGTCGCCGTCGGCATCATCTACTCATGGGTCTTTCCCGACAAGACCACTCTGCCCGCACTTCTCTACACCGTCGCCTTTCTGATCGAAGGTATCCCGGTTTTCGCCGCGGCGCTCAAAGGAATCTTCTCGCGCAATTTCACTAATGCGATGGAGATCCTCGTCGCTATCGCGATCCTTGCCTGCTATCTTTCGGGAGACTTGATCCTTTCGGTACTCATTCCGCTGATACTCAACATCGCTCATCTTCTTGAGGAGCGAAGCATTATGGGCGGACGCGAGGCTATCGACGGACTCAAAAGAATGCGCCAGGACAGCGCGATCCTTCTTGACGGCGACGTTGAAAAGACGGTAGAGGCATCCTCGCTTCAAGTGGGTCAAACTATCGTTGTAAGACCGGGTTCGGGAATTCCGATCGACGGCAAGGTCATTTCGGGTGAAACGAACGTCGACCAGAAATCGCTGACCGGCGAGCCCCTTCCCGCGCATATCAAGGTTGGTGACAACGTTTACGCGGGCACCGTCAACATCGACGGACGAATTCTCGTCAAGGTTGAAAAGGCTTACGTTGACACATCCTTCTCGAACATCCTTACGATGCTCGAGGAAGCGGAAAACATCTCGATTCCCGAATCAAGACTCATTGACCGCTTTATGCGCTATTACATTCCCTTCGTGCTCGCGCTCGCGGCAGCGGTTGCACTGATCACATCCGATCTTTCAAAAGCTATCGCGATACTCGTCGTATCCTGTCCCTGCGGTCAGATGCTCGTCAGCTCCGCGCCGATGATAGCATCGCTCTCAACGGCGACAAAGCGCGGTATACTTATCAAAAACTCCAAATTCATCGAGGAAATGACCGAGGTCGAAACGGTTGTGTTCGACAAGACCGGTACTCTCACCGTCGGCGAGCTTTCGCTGACCGAGATAATTCCCGCAGACGGTTATGATGAAGATGAACTCCTCTCCCTCGCGGCATCGCTTGCCTGCGGCTCCAACCATCCCGTTTCGCGCGCGGTAACCGATGCCATCGAAGGCAAGGAATACGAAGTGATCGATGGAGTCAAAGAGATCCCCGGCAAAGGTATGCAAGGAACGGATGCCGAAGGCAACGAGTTGCTTCTTGGCAACAAATATTGGTTTGATTCACTTGGCATTGTCATTCCCGAGGGCTTCGGTGAGGCTCTTCTCGGCTCTGTGAGCTTCGTTTCGCGCGGAGGCACACTTATCGGTTGCCTCGGCTTCAACGACACAGCACGCGCGGAGGCCGCCGAGAGCATATCTACACTCAAAGAGATGGGCATCAAGAACACCGTTATCCTCACGGGTGACCGCGAAGCGGCGGCAAGAAAGATTGCAAGCGAAGTCGGCGCGGATGACGTCAAGTTCCAACTTCTGCCCCAGGATAAGCTTGAAGCGATCAATTCTCTTCGCGAAGGCAGCTGCGTTCTCGCAGTCGGCGACGGCATCAACGACGCGCCCGCGCTCCGACAAGCAGACGTCGGTATCTCGATGGGTGCGATGGGCTCCGACCTTGCGATTCAGTCGTCGGATATCGCACTGATGAACAACAACCTCGAAAACATTCCCTTTATCATCAAGCTCTCGAAACAGACGAGAAAGATCATTTATCAGAATCTCATTCTCTCAGTTCTCATCAGCCTTACGATGATCGGACTCTCGCTCTTCGGCGTGATCTCCGCCCTCTTCGGCGCGATATTCCATAACGTCGGCGCGTTCGTAGTGCTGATCAACAGTTCGAGGATACTTAAAACCAAATAAATTTCAACGCACCGCTTAATCGCGGTGCGTTTGCTTTCACACTCCGACAACCTTCGCCATATACTTACAATAGAAGACAAAAGTCTTCAAACGAAAAAGCGAGGCAAGGTAAAATGAGGTATATTGCAGTTTTTCCGACACTCACGCTTGCGCAGAAGGCGGCGCGGGTGCTAAAAAACGAAAAAATAGCGGCGGACGTAATTAAAGTCGATTCAACCCGCACCCGTCGCGGGTGCTCGTGGGGCGTCGCGTTCGACGAGGGCAGACTTCTTGCCGTGCGGATGGCTTTTTCAAACAATTCGGTCGCCGAGCGCGAGATCATAAAGGAGTAAGCAATGGTATACCTTGACAACGCCGCCACATCATTCCCCAAGCCGCCCGAAGTCATCGAAGAAGTATCGCGATGCATGAGCGAATACTGCGGCAACCCCGGGCGGGGATCGCACAAGCTTGCCTTTGCAGCGGCGGAAAAGTTATTCGACTGCAGAACGGCTCTGTGCGATTTTTTCTCGGCGGAAGCACCCGAAAACGTGATATTCTGCCAGAATGCAACACACGCGCTCAATATTGCCATCCTTTCACTTGCTCGTGAAGGTGCACATTTTATCTGCTCGGATTGCGAACACAATTCAGTCCGCCGTCCGCTCGAATATCTTGCCCGCGAGCGCGGATGCTCATATTCGGTCTTCAATTCCCACCTCCTCGACCCCGGCAGAAGCGCACAAAAGATATGCCACTCGATCTCTTCGCTGATACGCCCCGAAACGGTTGCGGTGATCTCGACCGCCTGCCCGAATATCTGCTCGGCAAGGATGCCCCTTGACGAGATAGGCGATCTTTGCAAGCGCGCTGGAGTCTTATTTATCGTTGACGGTGCGCAAGGCGCGGGGCATTACGAGATCAATATGAAGCGCTCGAATATCTCGGCACTTGCCCTCCCAGGACATAAGGGACTCCTTGGTCCGCAAGGAAGCGGAGCTTTGATATTATCGAAGGATTTTCCTTCTCGTCCGCTGACATACGGAGGCTCCGGAACCGCCTCTCTCGACGCCGATATGCCTCGGGAATTGCCCGAAAGGCTTGAAGCGGGTACTCTTTCCACTCCCGCCATTGTAGGGCTGGAAGCGGGAATTAAGGCTCTGGGGCGTATTGGAGTAGATAAGATCGCGCCTCATGAGGAGATGCTGTATAAAAAAGCTTTGCGATTGCTATCCGAGATACGAGGTATCCGGATCTACGCGCCGCAGTTTGCGGGATCAGTGCTCTCGTTCAATATCGACGGAATTATGTCCGACAGAGTAGCCAATATGCTCTCGGAACGTGATATCTGTGTACGAGGAGGCTTCCATTGCAATCCGATGGCACATAAGATCCTCGGCAGCGATCACGGAGGCAGTGTCCGCGTTTCCTTCTCCCCTTTCAACACCGCAGATGACGTAATTGCACTCGCAGATGCTGTGCGCGACATCTCGCGGGGAAAATATAGATAATTACGCGCAAAAAAAGCCTACCCGAAATTCGGGTAGGCTTGATTTTGTAATTATATAAATTACTCAGCGTCCTTAGCCTTCTTGGAAGACTTCTTTGCAGCTGCTGCAGCTGCTGCAGCCTCTTCCTCTGCCTTGGTGGTAACGAGAGTGATGAGAGCCATCTCTGCTGCGTCGCCACGGCGAGTGCCGATCTTGTAAATGCAGGTGTAACCGCCGTTTACATCCTCGTAGCGAGGTGCGATCTCATCGAACAGCTTCTTAACAACTTCATCGGAAGTGATGAAAGCGTAAGCTGCACGACGGCTTGCAAGTGTATTCTGCTTACCGAGAGTGATCATCTTCTCAGCAAGTGCACGGACTTCCTTAGCGCGGGTCACAGTGGTCTCGACCTTGCCGTTCTGAAGCAGGTAGGTAACAAGACCGCGAAGCATAGCTTTTCTGTGCGCGGTAGGTCTGCCGAGTTTTCTGGTTCCGGGCATCTTAATGCTCCTCCTTAATAAATCTGTGTTGTGAATGAAATCGTCCCGCTCTTATTCCTCGTCGTTACGAAGTGTAAGACCGAGGCTTTCGAGCTTAAGGATGACTTCTTCGAGCGATTTCTTACCGAGGTTACGAACCTTGATCATTTCGTCCTCGGAGCGGCTGACCAAATCTTCTACCGTGTCAATGCCTGCGCGCTTCAAACAGTTGAAGCTACGTACAGACAGGTCAAGTTCCTCAATGGTCATCTCAAGAACCTTTTCTTTTTCCTTTTCGGGTCTCTCAATCATGATCTCCGCGTTCTTTGCTTCATCCGACAAATCCACAAACAAGTTGAGATGCTCGTTGAGAATCTTGGCACCGAGCGAAATCGCTTCTTTTGCTGTAATGGTTCCGTTGGTCAGAACCTCGAGCGTGAGTTTATCATAATCGGTCATATTGCTTCCGACACGAGTGTTCTCAACAGTGTAGCTGACGTTGTAAACGGGAGTGTAGATCGAGTCTGTGTAGATCAGACCGATAGGAGCGCTTACTGCAGTTCCGAAGCTGTCTGCATGAAGCAGCTTGTTCTTATCCTGCGAAACGTATCCGCGACCGTTTTCAAAGGTCAGTTCGATATAAAGGTGAGCACCCTCTGCAAGAGTTGCGAGGTGGTGATCAGAGTTGAGAATTACGATATCGGAGTCCTGCTTGATGTGTCCTGCGGTTACGTTGTCGGGGCCAACCGCATCAAGGATGACAGTCTTGGGCGCCTGAGTATAGAGCTTTGCAACAATGCCCTTGATATTCAGAACGATCTCTGTCAGATCCTCTGCCACACCGGGAAGCGAGGTGAATTCGTGTAATGCACCGTCTACCTTGATAGATGTAACGGCTACACCGGGAAGCGAGCTCATAAGAACTCTGCGAAGCGAGTTACCGAGTGTGGTTCCGTATCCGCGCTCAAGAGGCTCAACGATAAATTTACCGCTTCTGCCGTCTTCGCTTTCATCTACCGTTACGATATTTGGCTTTTGAATCTCTATCATTCCAGATTATACCCTCCAATAATTTTTGTGTCTGCGATAATAGTTTATGCGCATAAGTTATGCTCCCACGTATTACGCACACCCCCAAAGCCGGAGTGCAGCCTGTGGGAGAATGTGCGGTATTACTTGGAATAGAGCTCGACGATGAGCTGCTCGTTGAAGTCGAAGCCGACGTCTTCTCTGGTGGGAAGAGCGATGACCTTTGCAGATGCCTTTGCAGCGTCTACTTCAAGCCACTTGGGAGCGGTCTTGGAAGCCATAGCCTCTACGAGAGCCTTGATGGAATCCTTCTCGAGTGCGTTCTCTGCAACGGAGATAACGTCACCAACTCTGATGGAGTAGGAAGGAATGTTGACCTTCTTGCCGTTTACACGGATGTGGTCGTGGAGTGTGAGCTGACGGGACTGAGTTCTGGACTCACCGAAGCCCATACGGAATACTGTATTGTCGAGACGTCTCTCAAGAAGGATGAGAAGATTCTCACCGGTCATACCGGGCATACGGTCAGCCTTCTCGTAGTAGTTAACGAACTGACGCTCGAGAACGCCGTATACGCGTCTTACCTTCTCCTTCTCACGGAGCTGTCTTCCGTACTCCTGCAGTTTCTTCTTAGCAGCGCCGTGCTGACCGGGAGCTGCGGGACCTGCATTACGGTTACGGGAATTGGGATCAATACGGTCAAAGGGGCACTTGCCGGAAGTGCAACGCTCGCCCTTGAGGAAGAGCTTTACGCCCTCTCTGCGGCAAAGCTTGCATACAGGACCTGTATATCTTGCCATAATTGTGGTTCCTCCTTTTTTAGATCAAACGCGGCGGCGCTTGGGGGGTCTGCATCCGTTGTGGGGTACAGGGGTAACGTCTTTAATCATTGTAATCTGAAGACCGACAGTCTCGAGTGCGCGGATTGCGGACTCACGTCCAGCTCCGGGGCCTCTGACATATACTTCAACCGACTTAAGACCGTGCTCCATTGCTGCCTTTGCAGCAGTCTCGGAAGCGGACTGAGCGGCGAAGGGGGTAGACTTTCTGGAGCCCTTGAAGCCGAGTTCACCGGCGGAAGCCCAAGAAATTGCATTACCCTCGGTATCGGTTACGGTAACGATGGTGTTATTGAAGGTAGCACGAATGTGTACCTGGCCGTTAGGAATATTCTTCTTATCGCGGCGCTTCTTGATAACCTTCTTTGCAACTTTAGCCATAACTTACGAACCTTTCTTCTTGTTTGCGATAGTCTTAACGGGACCCTTACGAGTTCTTGCGTTGGTCTTAGTTCTCTGACCTCTTACAGGGAGTCCCTTTCTGTGACGGATACCGCGGTAGCAGTTAATTTCTACAAGACGCTTGATGTTGAGAGCAACGTCACGGCGAAGGTCACCTTCTACAACGTAGTTGTTCTCGATCTCGTCACGGAGCTTAGCAACCTCATCTTCAGTGAGGTCCTTAGCGCGGGTGTCGGGATTGATGCCGGTCTTTGCAAGGATGTCATTTGCACTCTTGCGGCCAATACCGTAAATATAGGTAAGAGCAATCTCAACACGCTTGGAATTAGGAATATCAACACCAGCTATACGAGCCATTCTGTTAATCCTTTCTTTCTCTTAAATTAGCGATCAACCCTGACGCTGCTTGTGCTTGGGGTTCTCGCAGATGACCATTACACGGCCGTGTCTCTTGATGATCTTGCACTTTTCGCAGATCTTCTTTACGGATGGCTTAACTTTCATTTTTAACCATACCTTTCTGAAAATTGTACTTATTTCGTACGCCAGGTGATGCGTCCCTTATTGAGGTCGTAAACCGAAACCTCAACGGTAACGTGGTCACCGGGCAGAATTCTGATAAAATTCTGTCTCAGCTTGCCCGAAATATGTGCGGTCACGATGTGGCCGTTGGGAAGCTGTACTTTGAAGACGGTGTTGGGCAGAGCCTCAAGGACCGTACCTTCAAATTCGATTACGTCATTCTTAGGCATAACTATTTCCCTCCATTCATATTCGGTTGAGTTCACTGCAGGGGCGCGGTAAGAATAACCGGTCCCTCGGGAGTGATTGCGACGGTGTTCTCGTAATGTGCCGAGAGCGTGCCGTCTGCGGTTTTGACGGTCCAGCCGTCGGATAACTGACGAACCTCGCAGCCGCCTACGTTTACCATCGGTTCGATGGCAAGGGTCATACCCACCATAAGCTTTACGCCGCGCCCTGCAGTTCCGAAATTCGGAACCTCGGGGTCTTCGTGCAGATCGTGTCCGACACCGTGACCGATATACCTTCTTACAACGCTGAAGCCTTCGGCTTCAACACAGCTCTGAATCGCGTGACCGACGTCGCCGATGCGGTTTGATTCACGGCACTGCTCAAAACCGCAGAAGAAGCTCTTCTTGGTGGTCTCGATCAGATGCGCCGCTTCATCGCTGACGCTTCCGACTGCGAAGGTTCTCGCCATATCAGAATTAAATCCCTTATAGAACGCACCCGTATCTATCTTTACGATGTCACCCTCGAAAAGTATTCTCTTTTTTGAAGGAATACCGTGGATAACTTCGTCATTGACGCTGATACAAGCGCTTCCCGGGAAACCGCCGTAACCGAGGAAGCCGGGGCGGGCACCGCATTTTTCAATGTGTGCTCTGATCACCTTGTCGATGTCGTAGGTGCTCACACCCTCGCGGATGATCTCGCGCGCCTTATACATCGCTTCATAGGCGATCCTTCCCGCTTCTCTCATAACGGCTATTTGCTGGGGATTTTTGATCGGTATCATTATCTGCCGCCAACCTTGGCAAGTGCTTCGCGCACGAGCCTTGTTGTATCCTCAACCTCTTCCTGACCCTCAACGCGGATGAGCTTGCCTCTCTCGTTATAGAAAGCGAGAAGGGGCTCGGTCTGCGCATGGTAGTTATGAAGTCTGGTGATAACTGTTTCTGCCTTGTCGTCAGCTCTGATATAAAGCTCCGAGGAGCACTTATCGCAGATGCCTTCGACCTTGGACGGTTTGTAGTCGATGTGGTAGGAAGCGCCGCACTTGCAAACGCGTCTGCCCGACATTCTGGCTACGATCCTATCGTCGCTTACGTCGATCGAGAGGACAGCGTCGATAACGACACCCATCTTCTCAAGCGCTTCAGCCTGAGCGATAGAACGGGGGAAGCCGTCAAGAATAAATCCGTTCGCACAAGCGTCCGACTTAAGATAGTCACGGACGATACCGATTACGATCTCATCGGGGACAAGATCACCTTTCTCGACGTATGCTTTAGCGGTCTTACCGAGCTCGGTGCCCGCTGCCATAGCGTCGCGAAGGATCTGTCCCGTCGAAATCGCGGGGATATTTTCTCTTGCGGCAATAATTTCGGCCTGAGTGCCTTTTCCCGCACCGGGGGCTCCCATAATGATAAGATTCATTATATAAATTCCTCCGAAATATCCGCGGGTCGGTATTAACCGAAGAGACCCTTTGTCTTGGAGCCGCTCATATTGCGGAGCGCAAGCTGTGCATCGAGGTCACGTACAGTCTCAAGAGCAACGCCTACTACGATGAGGAGCGAGTTACCGCCGAAAGCGATTGCGGAGAACGCAACGCTGTGAGGATCGATAGTAGTGATTACGATGTTGATGAGCATGGGAAGACCCGAGATGATGCAAAGGAAGATCGCACCGATAAGAGTAACTCTGTTAAGAATCTTCTTGATATACATAATGGTGGGCTTACCCGAACGGATGCCGGGGATGGAGCCGCCATTCTTCTGAATATTGTTTGCAACCTCAACAGGGTTGAAGGAGATGAGTACGTAGAAGTACGCAAATACGATGATCAACGCCATGTTGACGATGAGGTAGAGCCAAGTGTTATAGTTGAAGAACTCGTTGATAAACTTAGCAAAACCGCCGTTCGGGAAGAACGCTGCGATGGTTGCGGGGAGAGAAACGATGGAGCTTGCGAAGATAACGGGCATAACGCCGTTCATATTCAGCTTCATCGGAAGGTTGGAGGACTGACCGCCGTACATCTTTCTGCCGACAACGCGCTTTGCATACTGGATCGGAATTCTGCGCTCGGATTCGGTGAACCAAACGATGAATACGATGCTTGCAAATACGAAAACGATGGCGAAGAGGGCGATAAAGAGACCTCCGAGGTTGAAGCCTGCGAAAGCAGCGGGACCGTTGAACACGGTGGTCCAAAGCTGTCCGAGCATGCTGGGAAGGCTTGCAATGATGTTCGCGAAGAGGATCATGGAAACACCGTTGCCGATGCCGTGATCATTGATCTTCTCAGCGAGCCACATAATGATGGATGCACCTGCGCAGTAGCAAGCTACGATAACGACCTTACCGAAGAAGGTGATGTCGCTTACGAGCATTCCGGCTGCCTCCATGTATGCGAGGTAACCGATCGCAGTGAGAACTGCAAGACCTACTGTGGTGTAGCGGGTGATCTTGGTGATGATCGCTCTTCCCTCTTCACCGTTCTTCGACAGTCTCTCGAGTGCGGGAATCGCAACAGTGAGAAGCTGGATAATGATGGAGGAGGTGATGTAGGGAGATACGGAGAGCGCAAAGAGAGTTGCCTTTGCGAACGCGTCACCCGAGAGCAGGTTGAGATAGGTGAAGATCGAGCCGGATGCGCTTGTAGTGAAGTACGAATACGCATTGGGATCGATGAAAGGAACGGGAATCTGCGCGCCGAGACGGTAAACGATGAGGATCAGCAGAGTAAACAGGAGTTTAGAGCGGAGCTCAGCTACCTTCCAGGCATTTTTGAATGTCGCAAACATCCTTATACCTCCTCGCAACTTCCGCCTGCTGCTTCGATCTTTTCCTTAGCTGCTGCAGAGAACTTTGCAGCCTTTACGGTGAGCTTCTTGGTGATCTCGCCATTGCCGAGAACCTTGAGACCGTCCTGTGCCTTGCGGATTACGCGAGCATCAAGAAGAGTCTGGATATCAACGATAGCGCCATCCTCGAAGCGGTTGAGGTCGCTTACGTTAATGGTTGCATAAACGGTAGCGAATCTCTTGTTGTTGAAGCCTCTCTTAGGAAGCTGTCTGTAAATGGGGAACTGTCCGCCCTCGAAACCGGGTCTTACACCGCCGCCGGAGCGAGCATTCTGTCCCTTGTGGCCCTTGCCTGCGGTCTTGCCGTTGCCGGAGCCGGGTCCGCGACCCTTGCGGAATCTTTCCTGAACGGAACCTTCAGCGGGTCTGAGTTCATTAAGCTTCATTTCTGCTTCCTCCTTAGTCTACATCCTCAACGGAAACAAGGTGGGAGATAACTCTTACCTTACCGTCAAGTACGGGACCTTCCTGATGAAGGACGAAGTCGCCGATTTTCTTGAGGCCGAGAGAAGCAGCGGTGAGCTTCTGGTTCGGCTTAGCGCAGATGAGGGACTTTACGAGAGTTACTTTCTTCATTTCTGAGTACCTCCCTTAACGTCGTCTGCGGTGATACCACGAGTATTAGCAACCTGCTCAACAGTGCGGAGCTCGGAGAGTCCGGTAAGAGTTGCCTTTACTACGTTGATAGGATTGTTGGAACGAAGGCACTTTGCACGAATGTTGTGAATGCCTGCAGCCTCAAGGACCATACGAACCTTGGAGCCTGCGATGATACCGGTACCGGGGGCAGCGGGCTTAAGGAGAACCTTGCCTGCGCCGAACACACCAGTAACCTCGTGAGGAATGGTGGTGCCCTTAAGGGAAACGGTGATCATGTTCTTCTTTGCGTCTTCAACACCTTTGCGGATAGCCTCGGTAACTTCGGCAGCCTTGCCGATACCTACGCCAACGTGGCCGTTGCCATCGCCTACTACCATGAGAGCAGCGAAACGAGCGATACGTCCACCTTTAACGGTCTTGGAAACACGGTTCAGTGCTACGAGGTTCTCAATATACTGCTTTTCCTCGTAATTATTGTTTCTGAATGCCATTTTAATCTCCTGAAATGTTCAATTAATTTTAGTTGAACAGTGTACAAACCGGAAGTCAGTCCGAAGACTCAGAACTTCAGGCCGCCCTCGCGAGCGCCGTCAGCCAGTTCCGATACACGTCCGTGATAAAGATAGCCGCCGCGGTCGAATACGACTTCGGTGATACCCTTTTCGATTGCTCTTTCGGCAACGAGCTTGCCGACCTTCTTGGCAGCTTCCTTGTTGCCGCCAACTTCAAATTCCTTCTCATAGGAAGAAGCACTTACAAGAGTGATGCCCTTGACATCGTCGATGATCTGCGCGCTGATATTGTTAGTGGAACGATATACAGCGAGACGAGGACGCTCGGTGGTGCCGGAGATCTTTGCTCTGACTCTGGTATGTCTCTTGATACGCGCTGCGTTCTTATCCTTCTTAGATACCATTGTTCTTTACTCCTCTCTCTTAGTTCTTCTTCTTCATTTCCTTACGACGGACATTTTCGCCTGCGTAACGGATACCCTTCTGGTGGTAAGGCTCGGGAGGTCTCTTACCGCGGATAACTGCTGCGATCTGGCCAACTGCCTGCTTGCTGTTACCCTTGATGGTAATAGTGATCGGAACGACCTTCTCTGCAACCTCGAAGGTGATGCCTTCGGGCTGAGCGATAGTGAACTTTGCCTGGGGCTTTCCGTTTACGAGGGAGTGACCTACGTAAAGGAGAAGGTTATTACCCTGCATGGTTGCTCTGTAACCGGTACCGTGGATCTCGAGTACGCGGGTGTAACCCTCGGTTACGCCAACTACCATGTTGTAGATAAGTGTACGGGTGAGACCGTGGAGGCTTCTGTCAGCCTTCTCATCGGTGGGACGCTCAACAGTAAGAACGCCTGCCTCAACCTTAACAGTCATTCTCTCGGAGATCTTCTCGGAGAGAGTGCCGCGGGGACCCTTGACGGTTACGAGACCTGCTTCGGTCTTAACCTCAACGCCTGCGGGGAGGGTGATGGGATTTCTACCAATTCTGGACATCTTTCTACCTCCTTAATTACCATACAAAGGCAAGCACTTCGCCGCCAACCTTCTCTTTGCGAGCCTGCTTGTCGGTCATGATGCCCTTGGAAGTGGATACGATAGCGATGCCGAGACCGTTCATTACACGGGGCATTTCCTCACAGCCTGCGTAGATACGGAGACCGGGCTTGGATACTCTGCGGATACCGCGGAGAACCTTCTGCTTCTTGCCGGTGTACTTAAGGGTTACACGGATGATTCCCTGCTTACCGT
>JAZSLM010000047.1:0-29807 GCA_045535375.1 Eubacteriales bacterium | reverse complement strand
TAACAAAAGCGCGCTCGGATGCAACGATCGCCGCCTGCGGAAATTCATCCGCGAAAAGATTTATGTTCGATGAATGGTCGGGCTCCATATGCTGAACGATAAGATAGTCGGGGTCTCTTCCCTCAAGCGCGGACTTGAGATTCGACATCCATTCCGAGCCGAAACGCGCGTCAACGGTATCGAAAACCGCAATTTTTTCATCTATAACAACGTAAGAATTGTACGCCATTCCGTTCGGAACTTCATACTGCCCCTCAAAAAGATCTATTTCTCTGTCGTTTACGCCAATGTATTTTATCATAACAAACTCCGTTTTTTTATTTTATTATACAATAAAAAAAGCCCCCTGTCAAGGGAAAAATTCTGTAAAAACAAATGACCCTTGACCGAGGTTTCTTTACACCGTCAGTCAAGGGTCATTTGTGATTGATCTTGGTATCTAGCATCATTTGTATATCCTCTCTTTCTTCATCTACCTTTTCCTTCACATCACACTATGTCAAAAGCATCATTTTCTTTTTTCTCTAAGGAGAATACCCATATGCTTTTTTCGTGCATCTTTGATTCGGATAAAGGCGAAGGTTTTTCCTCTGACTCATATTCTCAAAGGCTGCATCGACTTGAACCTATATATATAATCGACCTTCGTTCCGTGCCCTTTACACGCGGACTTGATCTTAAATTAAGCCTCCCGGCTCTGCGTCTTTCGACCCGTGATCCTTCGCCACAGCATCGAGTTATTCAAGTCTATGTTCTTTGGTGAGTCTGTACTTTAGTTGTACATTGGCCCGTACCTTCCTTTCTTGTTGTCTATATTATAGCACATCTTTTTCCCTTTTGCAATATGCAAATTTCACAAAGTATACAATTATTTTTTGTATAATTCGCAGAATTTGGGCACTATGATGAATTTGTTGTTGACATCTTGATTCGGGTGTGATATAATGATAAATGGTGTGTTGTAATTATCGGGCAGCGATGGGATTAAAGTGACTAGTGGCCAGTGACGAAAAAAGTGACTAGTGGCTAGTGGCTAGTGACTAGTGAATGGAAGATTTTCTCGCTTTGCTCGAAAATCAGCTATTATGATAATTTAATTTGGTGTTGATGATCCTTTGTTAAGTGGGATAATTTAATGCCTAAATCAAAAAAGTTCTCGGATATTAAGAAGCTTTGCTTCGAAAATATCCGAGAATTTTCTATTTATTTGTTTTAGTTCTGTACCGCACGAAGTTTCATCAGCACAGCACAAAATTATCGATGTGAAATTTTCGCTCCGCGAAAATTTACCTTCCACTAGCCACTAGTCACTAGCCACTAGTCACTTTTTCCCCCTCCGGAGCACCTAATTCAATTCTACCGTCTTATCCGCCCCATCCGCAACGTAGACGTTTCTCTGCCCCACGAGGTTGATGATATATTTATTCTCGGGGGTGGATTTGTTTTCGTTATATCTCGACTGTGCGCCGGGGAAGAATACGTAGGTCGGTGCGCTGACCTTGTAGAAATCAAGGCAGGTGGGGTGGTTGATCGAGCCGTGGTGCGCGACCTGAACATAGTTGCTCTTGAGAAATTCACCGTAACGCGCAACGAGATAATCTCCCGCAATGGTCTGCGCGTCGCCGGGAAGGAGAACCTTATCGCTCTTTGCGATAATTCTGGTGACAACGGACTGGTCGTTTCTGTAGGTCGAAACGATATTGTTGACCCCGAGGTCCTCGTGTGTGAGAAGGATCTCGATATCCGCGCCGGGCATATGAAGGACCATTCCCGTGTGGAGCTTGACGAGCTGAGTTTTGAGCTGATTTGCCGCCTTTACGAGTTTGCCGTTGGTATAGATACTGCTGCCCTCGGCGTCGCTGTAAATGTTGGGAATATTGATGCCGACGCAGTCAAGCTTGACCGCGCCGCCGTATTCCTCGGCAAATTCAAGGAAGCAGTTCGAATGGTCGCCGTGCAGGTGGGTGAATATCCACATTCTGACGTGCGGCGTGCTTCCCTGCGGGGCTTTTCTCTTAAGGAGCTGATAAAGTTCAACCGCATCACCCGCCCATCCGCCGTCCCAGATAACGAAAGAACCGTCGGTGAGCTGCAGAACGTATGACATTCCGTTGGTGCTACCCGATGTCTGCGCGTAGTTGAGCGCGCTCTGCGTGATCGAAAGCGAAGTCTGATAGGGATCCGCCTCGACCGACTGCGGGAAGCTTCTCGTGTTGAGCGATTCCGCCGTCAGGCGCATTCCGTCCGAGGTCGACGATACGAAAAGTCTTGTCGCATCCGTTTTCGATTCTAGCGTGACGTGAAGCTCGGATCCGAATTCGTTCGATGCAACCTTTTCAAATCCGCCCGAAATCGCTTTTTCGATATAGGATTCAACGTCACCGCGCTTTGCATCGGCATAGAGCAGAGCAAGAACGTCGTCGCCGCAATCGTAAGCCTCGGTGAGAGTGAACTCTGTTTCGGGAATCGAATAGCCGTAAGGCTTGTATTGCCAGACGACCGGCTCGGCATAGGGCAGAAGGATCTGCTTCGCTCCGTCAGAGCCCGTGCTTGCAGAAGCCTCAAGGAGATCGAGAAATCTTTCGGCGGCGTAGAAGGTCGAATTGAGCGTTCTGCCCGTGACGATGATCTTGCTTCCAACAACGCAAAAGCCGCATTCGTCATAATCAAAGAGGGCGCGTCCCTCGGCGTTTTCGGGATGACCTGTGGCACCGATGAGGATCTCAAGCGAAGTCGGGCTGTATTTGCCCGCCTTTGAAAGCGCGTCGTTCTTGATATTCTGCGACTTATTTCCGAGAAGCTCGTTGACGCCCGACTGCAGTTTCAGATACTCGTTCTTCGTAAAGTCACTGACGTGCTGGGAATAGACCATGCCGTACTGCGCCTTACCGCCGCTTGCTATCGCGAGCGTAGAAAACGGCTCGCTCGTGTAATTCAGCTCCGCGGGGAGATAAATACGCGAATTTTCGGCATCGAAATAGAGGACATCAAGGAAATAATCGACCGCATATGAGATCAATGCGTCGCTTGACGCAGTGATTACGATATTTTTTCCGAAAATGCTTACCGAATAGCGAAGCTCATTTGCAAGAGCCGATTCGGCAGCCGCCGACTCCTCGCGGTTGGTCGAACCGATAAGTATTTCAAGCGCGCCGTCCTCGGGCTCTTTCCAGTCCTCGGAGATCGCAACCTCTTCGCCGAAAAGCTCGGAAAGTCGGTTTTTCAGCTCTATCGAAACGCTTTTTGCGTTTGCGCCCGCCTTGACCGAACGGATAACGGCGTAATCCTTCGTAAGCTCGAAGGAATAACCCTCGGGAACTCCCGAAGTTGTGACGACCTCGTTCGATATCGGTGCTTCGGTGGTGATATCCTCACTTCCCTCTCCGCCGCACGCGGCAAAGAGCGAGCAGATCATCAGAAGTGCCAGAAGGAGCGAGATCGGTTTTTCAAAACAGTATTTTTTCATTTTATTCAGAGAGATTCTGCCGACGGCATTCGTCGACAGAATCTTTTTTGGCTTTTAGTCTTTTTTAGAAATGAAAGCAACGGGAAGGATGCAAAGGAGTATGACCGCGATCGAGATCGTTCCGCCGCAACCCGAAGGCTTTGCCGCGGGAGGCTGGGTCGTGGGAGCATCGGTCGACGCGGGAGCATCAGTCTGCTCGGGAGCGGGAGTTCCCTCGGGAGCCTCGGTCTTCTCTTCCTTTGTTGTTTCGGGCTCTGTTTCGGGAGCCGCGGTGGTCTCGGGAGCCTCAGTTGCCGCAGGCTCTGTGGTTGCCGCGGGCTCAACGGGAGTCACGAGATTGAAGATCGGAACGAGCACAGCCGCCTGACCCTCGGCGTCAACAAATCCGGGGAGAGAGGTAATGACTGCTTCGGAGGATACCTTGAGGTTGGAGTCGCCGGGCTTCTTGTATGCGGGATCCTCGCTTCCGGGAGCATCGCCGATCGCATCTGTTGCATCACCGAGAGCCGCACCGCAGTTGCCCTCCATCACGTAAAGCTTGGAGAGATAGCCGAGGACCGTACCTACTCTCTGACCCTTGACGGAGCCAACGTTATAGCAATTCTTGACGATACTGTTGTCAACGTGAATGCGTCCGACAACACCACCGGCAACGTCAACAGAGCTGACCTCGCCGTAGTTTACACAGCTTTCAACCGTACCGATATCGCTTGACGCGCCGGAACAACCCGCAACACCGCCGACATAGCAAATGGCATCTGCAACAGTGGGGGCATTGACGTTGTTGACCTTACCGTAGTTTACACAGTTCTTGATCGAACCCGCGCCGCCGACAACGCCCGCGATACCGCCAACGAAGGACGTTCCGATCACGTTGGTGCAGTTTACGGTGCCGTAGAAGGTTGCGCCGTTGACCTCGGAGCTGTGAACGATGCCGAAGCATCCGCCGATCTGTGCGGTGTTGGACATGATATCCGCGGTTCTGACCTCAACGTGCTCGCCGACGGAAACGCCCTCGATAGTTGTCAGCTTCATCCAGGAAGCGATACCGCCGCAGTATCTGGTGTCGGTAGTGAAGGTCGCGTAGTCAACCTTAAGATTCTTGATCGAGCCTTCTTTAACAACGCCGAAAAGGCCCGAATATACCTCGAAGCACTCAAGGTTATAGATGGTCTGACCGTTTCCGTCAAAGTGACCCGCGAAAAGATTCTTGGTGTCATATCCGATAGGGGTCCAGAGATTTCCGCCCCAGTCAATGTCGGCTTCAAGTCTGAAATATGTGTCTGCGTAAGTCTCGCCGCCCATACAGGTGGATGCGAGAAGATCAAGCTCGGCGCCCGTCTTGATTATGTAGGGGTCGTTCTGCAGACCGCTGCCGCCCGAAAAGCCGGATGCGGTGGTTCCGTCCCAGACGTTGACCTCGGTCGTGCCGGGAGAGATAGCCGAAGCTGCAAATGAGCCAAGCGAAAGCGCAAGGATGAGCGCAAGAGTCAGCGCGATGATTCTTTTCATTTTGGATCTTCCTTTCATATATAATTATTTATCAAATGTATTGTTGAGTGTTTTGAGATAATTAGTGATCTTCTTTTCGTATGACTTGATATAGGACATCCAGTCAGAAGACTTATTGTTGATCATTGTGAAGAGACCCTTGGAGGGGATTCCGCCTATCTGATCACTGAATACCAGACCGATCTCCATAACGACGCTTTCACGGAGGATATCGAACATCATAGCGTCAGCGCTGTCATTCGAATAACGAGCCTTGAGCGCGACCTCGAAAACGACGGGAGTGACGGTGTGATAACCCTCCGAGCCCATTGCCTCGATAACGGCACCCACGCGGGAGGTATCCTTGCAGGAGGTCGCGATGCCGAACATAGTGTAGGTATTCGCCATCAGAGTGTGATAGCTTTCCTGATCCGCGTTGTAAAGAGGAGCGGGAAGGATTCCGTAGATCACCTCGGAGCCCGTCAGCTCATTGACTGTGAAACGTACGCTTGCCATTGTGAAGAGGGTCCTGCCCTCGCTGAAGACGGTTGCCGCGTTATCCCAGCCGGAGGTATAGTACCAACCGTTTTCGTTGTGGAGGCGGGAATTGAGCATTTCGAGGATCGACTGCGTCTTTTCGGAAGCATAGCTTTCCGAGAAAACGATATTGCCGTCGGCGTCCTTATCGGTGATCTTTACACCCATGCCGATGCAGAGGGCGTTGATCATGCCCGAATAAGTAGTAAAGCCGTAGATGTCGTCAATGCTCTTGCCGTCGCCCGTGGTATCCTTGAAGGAATTCTTTGATTCCTCAAACATGCGGTCGATCGTCCATTCGTTGTTATGCACGAGATCGTAAAGATTCGTTTTCGTCATTTCCTTGTTGAAGAACATGCCTTCCATGCCAAGGAGGGTGTTGAGCGAAATATCGCCCGAAAGGAAGAAGACGTTGCCGTGGATGGTGGAATTATCAACGAGATCGCGGGGCCACCAAGGAGATTCAAGATTGATATGCTCCACAGAACCCAGATCCTGCAGGTATCCCTCGGATGCGACCGCACCCATTACCATGCTGTGAACTGCGATGATCTCGAGAGGCTCACCCGCGTCGATGCCCGTGCGGACGTAATTCACAAAGGAATCAAGATTTCCCTTTGCACCCTTCTGACCGTTCCACTCAAAGGTGAAGCCGAGTCTTGCCTGCACGTTTTCGTTGCGACGGTAGACAGCATCGTTGATCTCGGTGCCGTCGGTCTGCTCAACGTAGAATTCGTTGTTGTTTGCGTTTTCCCAATAGAGAATGTGTACCGTTTCCCCACCGAAATCAAGCTCGGGGAGGGTATCGCGCGTTGTTTCGGGAGCTGCGCTTTCGCCTTCGACGACAGTCGTCGAAGCTTGCACGCCCGCTGTCGTTTCCTCACTGCCCGCCGTTTCGGCACAGGAAGCAAATGCGGGGACGAGCATCAGAAGCGCAAGAAGCGCGCAGATGAGAGATCTGAATTTTTTCATTTCAAAGCCTCTTTCGTATTATTTTTTAATAATCTACAATCGCGCCGTGTGCACGGAGATTATCGCGAAGGAGCTCGGTGTCGATCTCGCCGACGGGCTTACCCGTGTTGAGCGCGATCGCGCAAGCCTGACCCGCCGCCTGACCCATTGCCATACAACCGGGAATTACTCGGAATCCACCCGCCGCCTGCGACTCCGCAGAGATCGGTCTGCCCGCAACGAGGAGGTTGGAGCATCCCTCGGGAACGAGCGAGCGGTAGGGGATGGTGTATTTTCTTGCGACCTTGCCGTGGAAGCCGCCCGAGATCTGACCGTCGCGGCTGTGAACGTCCATTCCGTAGCCAAAAACGACGACTGTATCGTCAAAGAACACGCCCTCGGAAATGTCATTTACCGTCAGGCGGTACTTACCGACGATGTGGCGCGACTCGCGGATGCCGAGCACGGGAGCGACCTGCGTGATCTTGCAGTGCTCGAAGCCCTCGGTTTCAAGCAGATCCCGATAGGAGTCAAGAATCTGCTCGCGAGCCTTGATATGAGCGTCGGTCATGCTGCGCGCGCTGTTTGCGTTGACGCCGTAAACGCGATAGTGGTTGACCTTGTAAGTACCGGGGATCGGTTTTCGGTAGCATTTTGTAGGCCGGGTGGGACGGGTACCCCTGCCGAGGAATGCCTCGTCATCGACATCGTCGACCTCAAAGAATAGGGTGCCGGGCTGAGGAAGCATACCGTCCTCGGATCCCCACCAGGTCTCAACGCCCGATGCGAACGCGACGTCGGCGTTACCGGTACAGTCAACGTAAAGCTTCGCCTTGAGGGCAACGAGTCCCTCGGGAGCGGCAAGGACGATCGAATCGATCGCGCCGTCCTTACATACGCTGTCAACGTATTTAGTATAAAGGAAGATCTCAACTCCCGCCTCGATGCACATTCTGTCGAGGACGAGCTGGAGCGCGTAGGAGTCGAAGGGAGTAACACGGCGGTGGTATTTCTTGAGGAACGAGGTATAAACGCTCGGCGCGTCGGTCTCGTCGGGCGAGATCGCGCCCTCGATCGCGATGGTGCGGTCAACGATCTCATCGAAAAGTCCGCGGACAACTCTCTCCTCGCCCTTGCTGTCGTAGCAGGTCATAAAAGGTCCAACCAGCGCCGCCGTTGCCATACCGCCGAGCATACCGGTGGACTCAACGATGACCGTCTTTTTGCCCTCGCGAGCGGCTTCGATAGCGGCGCAAACGCCCGCAGGACCGCCGCCGATAACGCAAACCTCATACTCGCCGAGGTATGAAATATTACTTGAATATGTAAGCTTTTCCATTGTCTTTTGAATTTCCTCCGAATGAAAATATAATTATCGACTTAATTATATATTTATTTTATATAACTATATACCACAAATACTACTAAAAATTTAACTTTTACGACTTTTTCTCCGATCATCAGAAATATACTCGTCCTTTGAGGATATTTTTGAAGCGGAGGCTCGGTATTTGGCGGGGGTAACGCCCACAGAGCGCGTGAAAACGCGGATGAAGTATGACGTGCTGTTGAATCCGCAGGAATACGCCGTTTCGGTAACTCCCCTGCCGTCCGAAAGCATCGCGCGG
The DNA here is from genome assembly GCA_045535375.1 of Eubacteriales bacterium. Lineage (GTDB taxonomy): Bacteria > Bacillota > Clostridia > Oscillospirales > CAG-272 > CAG-390. Next base: position 21,734 of record JAZSLM010000047.1, on the reverse strand, counting down.
GCGCGGTTGATGCGTATGACTCGGATATAATCGTGCACCGTCATGCCCGTGTATTTTGAAAAAACGCGGGTAAGGTAGTCGCGGTTGATGTAAAATCTATCGGCGACCTCATCGACGCCCGCCACAGTCTGGTAATTATCGCGAACGTAGCGGACGACGTTGTGAATAACCGACGGTATCTCTCCCGTTCCGCTGCCGTAAACCGAATCCGATTCCTCGGCACTTCTACCGATGAAGCTGATGACCTCGCAAAGCCGCGCGAAGATCACGATATTCTCTGTGCCCGAAAGCGATTCGCGCAGGCGATCGAGGCGCGAAAGGAGCTCGTCCTCCGATCCCTCGCGAAGGCGGAAAACTCTTCCCTCCCCGCGCCTTTCGTCATCGAAGACCGAAAGCGCAGCGGAATCTCCCGAAGCGAAAAAAGAAAAGAAATCCTCGGGGATCCAGAAAGCGTATCTCTCGTAAAGCGAATCCTCCGCCGCGAGGGCGTAGTGAAGCTCACCGGGGCGAGCAAAAAATATATCCCCGCGCGAAAGCCTATATGTGTGTCCGCCCGAAAAATGAAGCATCTTGCCCGACAAAAATATGCAGACCTCGAGAAGCGAGTGGTCGTGCATGTGATCGTAATAGGTTTCGGGCGACACGTCTTCCCTTGCGTATCTGACCTTTATCCTCTGCCCGCTTGTAAGCGGAATTGAAATTTCCTGACGCATTTCGCACCTCTCTATAAGTTTTCAGCTTATTCTACCACAATAATAACACTTTTGCGACTTTTTGTCAAGACGAATGTAGGATTGTTTACATTTCAACAAAAAGCCGACCGAGAGGTTTCTGGCATAAAGCAGGTTTTCCTGTGAAAAATCCAATGTTTCTTTATTCTTCTAAATACGGGCAATAAATAGGTATTACTTGTCTTTTTTCATTGCGAGTTTGTAGGGGGACGGCGCCCTCGACGTCCCGAGCCCAATGGTAGTTCATTTGTGTGTTAAATCACTGTAATTTAACTTTAGTTTCTGTATTCTATCAGCGCTAAAATTTTATGCTGTAATGGGAGGTCGAGGGCGCCCTCCCCTACAAACTCGTTATTTGATCAAGCAGAAAATCAAACACAAAGCTCGTTCGATTATAAGTATTAACAATAAAAGCAACGCCCCGCACAAAGCGGGGCAGCTCATCAACTTAATTTTTTAATAATTGCTTTGAAATCTTCGGTATCTCTGATAGCATCAAATTCCTTTTCCGCTAACCAAGAATCGCGAAGGATCTCTCGTAGCGGACGAGAATCGGCAGTTTCGAAATCGGTTTTCTTTCGCACCCTTTCTCCGAGTAAAAAGGATGTCGTTTTTAATTCATCGGGACGGTTGTCAAAATCAATTGCCATTTCGGCAGAGATCTTCAACTGATTTATAGCCTCATCATAGCGGTTTAGCCTCATATAATATTTAGCACGATAACGAGCTATACTTGAACTGCTCCAAGTGTAATTGGGCACACTTTCGTCATAGATGAGGCAGTCTAAAGCATCCATTTTTTCGATTACTTTGAGCGCATCTGCGGCAGGAACCAGATCCATCAAACAGTAAAGTGCTTCGTACAAAGTACCGTACGCTTTTCCAACAAACATTCTTGTGTGCGGCAGCTTTTCTTCCTCCGACAACGCCCACCAAATTGCACTTTCTCTGCAATTATCTATTGAAGGAAGTGTTTCATATATGGAACGCCCGATGTTTTTTCTTCCCATTTCGCAGTGGTGGAACGCAAGCCGTTCGGTAGCCTCAAATTTGATTTGTGTGTCGGGGCAATATTTCATGATACGCTCACCGAGTGTCACGATCTCTGCATCATATTTCTCCATATTTTCCTTCCAGTCGGGGATGTTTCCGGTGTCGTCGCCTGCAACAAAAAGGGCATACATAAGCTTGTCCAGAAGGGCATAGTTGTTTGGAAATTCAGCAACCCCGGCGCGTGCAACGCGAATACATTCATCAATGTTGCCAACGCTGATAGCCGCTTGAAAATTCTTCAAATAATGATCTACAGTCTCTCTTTCCGCTATCTCATCAACACCCATAAGCTTATCCGTCGATATTCCGAAAAACGCAGCAATTACCGGAACGAGCTCAATATCCGGATAGCAGGTATTATTCTCCCAACGCGAAACAGATTGATAAGTTACTCCGAGAACCTCCGCAAATTCTTCTTGCGTGATCTCTCTTTCCTTTCGTAATTTCTTTATTGTTTCTCCAATATTCAGTTTCATAATGAATACCTCTCATTAAAAGATTGAAAGTCGCGCTTCTTTCTGCCTATATTATAGCATAGAGTATAAACAAATTCAATATCACGTTTAGAGAGTTTTTTTCACTATTATAGTGAAATCGGCGTACCTGCTTTATCGCAGGTACGCCAAGACAACCTCTTTGGGTTTATATTTTCTCAATTCTGTATAGCGTAAACGCATTCTTTTCAAGCGAGAAGAAATGTCTGAAAACGCCGTCGGAAGCGACGCGGCGATTGGCATCAGCCGTCTGCTCGACAGACTTTCCGTCGCAATTCTTACCCGTGACGACGTTATTATGACCCGAATCGCAAAGGTGACCCTTGATAACATAATCACCCGCGGGCATACCCGACATTTCGAGCTCGCCGATAACGGTCTCGCCCGACGTGTTGACGGCGATCACGGAAATCCCCTTTTCATCCTCGACAGCGACAGCGCAGTATTCCGCGTCGCGCGAGAGAGCCTCGCTGACTGAAGTCGAAAGACGCTCGCCGCAGAGGTCGTGGAGCATCTTGATCGCGACACCGTTCGGTGTCATCGCATAGCTTCCGTCCTCGCAGAGCAAGAACTGCGTAAACGAGATCTGCAGCTTGGGGTTATGGAAGGTACACCAGGGGAAAGGATATAATTCGGGCTCGTCCTCGCATCCGAGCGCGAGAAGATAGGTGATAAGCCCCGCGGCATTATAAAGCGAGTCGCCGTCGATGCCCGTGGTGCGCGCGCGTCCGAGCTCGTTGAGAAAGACCTTCCTCTTTGGCAGACCTAAGTCCGCAAGCATTTCGTTGTGTATCTTCAGAATATGACGAAGCTTATTCACTCCCGACAAGCGGGCAACATCATACTCTTTTTTGCTCACAAGATTCATCGTTGCGCCGGAATCATAGTGATGATAGGAATAGAAATCCATCTCCACGCCCTCTGCCTTGAGCTTTTCCACGATCTCGCGCATCATATCCCATACAGTTATCGGATGCGCCGCGGCAAAGCCTCCGAGCTCGAGGGGGATGTCATACGAATGCTTTTCGTTGAGCCTCTTGACCGCGCGGTGTGCGCAGAGGTAGATCTTTACGTATTCCTCGGCGGTGAGAAGTCCGAACGAGCGAATATCGACCTCGTTACAGCACTCGATATAGCGGATATTCGGCGCAAGCTCCTTGCAATATTCGACAGACTTCTCGAATATACTTTCATACTGATCGTATGTTATCACGCCATCCGACACCTCACGCTCGAGGCGGCGGACGTTGAGCAGAAGCTCGTCTGCTTCTTTTGCGTGCGAGGTGAGGTACGCCTTGAAGCGCGTTCCCGACGGCGCGGGGACGATGTTTTTCCAATCGTAGGGGTAATGAAGCTCCTCTGCGGGATATCGCGCCACGCCGATATCGTAATCGGGATAAAACTCGCCCGTTCTGTAATCCCAATATTCATCGAGAGTGATCCAGACGCGCATGATCTCCGCGCGCCCGATCTGCGATGCCATATACGCGGGAAAATCCTCGGGCGGCGAATAGCGCAAGGTGCTGTTCTGCCACTTTGTGGGATCAATATATCTTCCGAGCTTTTCGGAACGGTTTACGGATATCTTCATTTTAGGATCCTTTCAAGCATTGAAATATTCGGTATTTTTCGCAACAAGCTGTACCGTAATTACGATAATTCAATAATCGCAACGTCTCCCGGCGCAACGGGCGGATGAGCTCCGTAAACGAATTCCGCATCGGTATCGTTCCAGACTGCCAAAATCCTGCGCCCATCAAGCTTGTATTCTGCAGCCTTGATACCCTCGGGCAGTTCAACGGACGGGATATCGTATCTGCCGTCAACGAAAAAGTCACAATATTGCTCACGGAGTGAGATCAGATTGCCGACCCATTCTGCATAGCCCGGGCAATCATTGATGCTGTCAATACGTCCGCGGTAAAGCGAAACGTCGAAAAGCATGCCATGGATAAAGGCGTAATTCAGCTCACGGCGGTACCCCTTCTTTTCGTCATGTAAAAATCTGTTGGAAACCATGATTTCGGGAAAAGCGTATCGGAATATTCTCGGATATGCGTTTTCGGCAAAAACCATTCCCGTTCCGCATCCGTGCGAAAAATCCAACAGCGGACTGATTCTGTCCAGTACCCATTCGCTTCCGAACCACTCGTCCTCTCCGAGGCTCTCGGATATCTCGCGTATCAGTTCAACACGCAACTGCGGATCAAGGTCGATACGGTGTCCGTGGCTGTGGCTTTCGTCGAAGCAAAGATAGAAGCAACAGCTGAACTGATCGAAGAAGGTTCCATTTGAGCCGAGATCAAGGTGACGGTTCTTGATTTCAAGAACTTTGTTTCTCCATCCCTCTGTGCCGAAGCAGCCCATACTGAACGTTTTCAGCCCGGAGATGCGAAGAAGCGAGCCGTTGTTTGAAAAGCGGTAAAATTCGCGGTATTCCGAATTTTCAATGTTTTTCTTGGTATATTTATAGCCCTCGCTTTTATAAAACTCAGTATCGGTATCAATCAGTTGTCCGTTCGCATAAAGCACGACCTGTCCGCCCTTTTCGTTGATCTCCCGGATCGCACGGCGCAAGCCCTCCGCTCCACCCAACTCATCGTCGGGCAAATATCGCGGATAACCGTTGTCCATGCCCTCCTGCCACCATCCGAAGAGCAATATCATCTTTATTCCGCAGCGCGCTCCCTCCTCATATATGCGCGGAAGATCTGCATAAGTATGAAATACTTCTCCGTACTGATGCTTGAGTATTATGCGCTGCCATCCGTGCATATGGCGGATGCTTTCCTTGACCGTGATCTTACCGTTTTCATCAACTCGCGGTGCAAGCCAGGTTTCGTTTGACCATTTACGGTAAGAATCGGCAGCGTCACGCCAATCTTTGTCAGATACTGATATGCGGTAATGCTCCAAGGTCATTTCTTCACCGGAAATAATGGCAGGATAAGAGCTGACCGCCATTATGATGCGCGGAATCGGATCCTCACGCCTTCCCGTACCGAGGCAGAAGGTAGATATTCTGCAAGCCTCTGCGTCGCGGCGCGCCATTGACAGATAATGCTTTCCGCTTTGAATTCCAAACCAAGGCATAGTGAGCATGCCGGGATATTTCAAAAAATACCAGGAATTTTTATAATCTGCCGCTTTATATTCGGTATGATTTTTTTGTACCGCCTTCAAAGGATTCGGAACCCGTAAGCCGAGCCCCGAGGGAGCATAAAGGATATCATTTGCAAGCTCTCCGCCGATTCTTGTAAATTCAGCAACAGGATACTGAAGCTCATTGATACGAAGCGCGGAACGGTTATTGATCTTCATCGAAAGATCGATCTCGCCATCAATTTCCCGAATTATGCAAAGGACGGAAATATCAAAGGTAACACCGTTTTCGGCGGTGATGCGATCGTATGCAACGGTTATTGCACCATCCTCCGCAGAAACCGATGCGGGAGTCTGAGCATGTGAATAAACGCCAAGCTCACGGTTTTTGCCGTTTTCGCAATAATCAAGGTGCATGCGCCAAAAATCGGCATTTTCACAAAAATCGGGCGCAAAGGAATCTGCACCAAAGATCAAAGCGTTACGCGCGGTATCAAAATTGGCATGCAGTGATTTAATCATAGCACTAACCTCCCATTTTTAGCTTACTTATTTGGTATAATCGGATAAAGCTGAACAGTATTTCCGCCGTCGACTACAAGCTCGGCACCCGTGGTGTTGCGGGCACATTCGGCGAAATACCAGACGGCGTCTGCGATATCCGCGCCGTCGGCGACGTCGCCGATTGGGGTGAAGCGCGAGGGGACGTCGCGGTAGAAATCGGGATTCTTCTCCCAACGGTCGGTCCTGATCATTCCGGGTAGCACGGCGTTGACGCGGATATTATACTTTCCGAGGTCGATCGCAAGCGCGCGCATTAAACCTAACTGACCGCCCTTCGACGCGACGTACGCCACGCGGTCGGGGATGGCGCGGTATGCGGTATTCGAATTGATGAAAACGATATTTCCGCCGCCCTGTTCCTTCATTCTCGCCGCCGCGTGCTCGCAGAGGCAATAATTCCAGACGACGTTGGTGTTGATAACTTTCATCATATCGGTAATCGGATTTTCAAATATCTTCTGCCCGAGTCCTTGATCGGCGGCGTTGAGGACGAGAGTTTCGATAAATATCCCCTTTTCGTCAAGGAATTCGAACATTTCCTCCACACAGTCCTCGTCAACGGTGCGCTCGTCAAGGAGTGAATCGATGGCACAGCCGATGATATTTACTTTCGGGAATCGCGCGCGGTACTTCTTCTCCGCTTCGGCTACCTTCCCCGGGTCTCTGCCCGTAAAAACGATGTTTTTGCCCTCCGAGGCGAATTTTTCTACTATCGCGACGCCCGTGTTGATCGTCGCGCCCGTGATAAGTACACTTTTCATAGTCCACCCCTTAAAAATAAAATGCAGTTTCGGGCGGACGGATGTCGGTCAGCGCGCCCGTGTAGTGGCGGAGGGTGTGCGGCTGATAGGGATGCTTCAGGCACTCCTCCTCGTTTATCTCGATACCGAGGCCGGGCTTATCGGGAATGGTGATGTAACCGTCTGCATATTCGAGCGATTCGTTGGTAACGTCGGCACGCCAGGTCACGTCGCTGTACATAATTTCAAGTATCGAGAAGTTCGGACAGCAAGCGGCAAGTTGGAGGGTCGCCGCATTGGCGACGGGTCCCGAGGGATTATGCGGTGCAAACGGAATATAATAGGTCTCCGCCATTGCCGCGATCTTTTTGAGCTCCATGATTCCACCCGCGTGGCTGACGTCGGGCTGGATATAGTCCGCGGCGCGCATCTCGAAGAGATCCTTGAAATTTTTGAGCGAATAAAGCCGCTCGCCCGCCGAGATGGCAACGGGGGATTTTTCGCGGACTGCCTTGAGCGCCTCGAGGTTATCGGGCGGGGTGGGTTCCTCGAAGAACATAGGATTGAATTCCTCGATCAGCTTCGCGATCTTGATACCCGTGGGCACGTTGAAGCGTCCGTGACCCTCAATGAGAAGATCGACCTTGTCGCCGACCGCCTCGCGGACAGCCGCGATATTGCGAAGCGCGGTGTCGAGGTCTTTATTTGAAATTTCAAGATAGCTCTTGCCGAAGGGGTCCCACTTCATTGCCGTCACGCCGCGCTTGACGGCGATCTTCGCCTTTTCGGCGAATTCCTCGGGGGTTTTCGCACCCGAGAACCAACCGTTGACGTAGATCCTGCACTTATCGTTGACCTTGCCGCCGAGGAGCTGATAAACGGGCACGCCGAGCGACTTGCCGAGGATATCCCACAGCGCCATTTCGACGGCAGACAGCGCGCTCATAAGCACGGGGCCGCCGCGCCAGTACGCGTCGCGGTAGATATCGTGAAAATGGCGCTCGATGTTGCGCGGGTCCTTGCCGACGAGGTATTCCTTGATGTGCTCAACGGCGCCGATGAGCGATTTTTCCTTATATTCAAGCGTCGCCTCGCCCACGCCGTCGATTCCCTCGTCGGTGTAGACCTTGACGAACATCCAGTTCGTGCGGAAGCAATCGACCGCAAAAGTTTTAACGTCAATAACCTTCATTTTTATACCTCGATCTCTTTCCATATGGTGGGAATTACTTTATTTTTGCAGGGGAAATCCTTCGGGTCGAGCGAGTCGAACATGCCGAAATGGAGCGGAACGACCGTCATCGCGTGCGTTTTCTTGGCAAAGCGCGCGGCATCGGTCATATTCATATTGTTGCCCACGCCGTTGATGGGCAGGAAAAGGACGTCGATATTTCGTCCGACGTCGGGCAGGCTGTCAAAAATTCTGCTGTTATAGAGCGTGTCGCCCGTGACGTAATATACGCGGTTTTCGACGGTATCCTCGATAACGACACCGATCGCGTAGGGGTCGCTGTGCGCGGCGCGGACGGCTGTGAAGATAAATCCTTCGAGCGAAACGCTTGTGTATTTGTCAAAAAGGATGTAATTCTGACCGCAGAGGTCGCCCATTGCCTTCGCGCGCACCGAGGTGGGACCGAGGACGGACATCGGTTTTCTCGATTTCTTGAAGAAAACGGGCGCCGTTTCGGGGTCGTAGTGATCGATGTGATCGTGGGTGAAGATCATAATATCGGGATCGATATTGAAATATGCCTCGTTGATGGGAGAACGGCGGTAGTTCGCGGGCTGAACTTTTTCTACGTAATTGGACATATACGGGTCGATCATTATCGAAACGCCGCCGCGTTCGAATAATAAACCCGCTTGTCCGAGCCATGTGATAATCATATTATTTGTACTCCTGTTTTTTATTGGTGCCAAGTGACTAGTGACTAGTTGCTAGTGGCTAGTGAAGGTAACTTTTTTCACGTTATGAAAAAAGTAATTTTATAATAATCAGTTTTGCGAAAGAGTCAAAAGATAATATATATCTTCGTAAGATTCGGTTGTGACTCTTAAATAGAGCTTGTCATTGGCTGTGATAACGGTAAAATCGCACACAAGGTAGTCAATTTCGGGATGGGTACAAGAGAGTGTGCAATAATACTTCCATTCCTTTGGGGCTGTATACATAATATACGGAATATCTCCGACAATATCATCAAATGTCGTACCTGCAGGGAACTCGACGGAAAGCTTCTTTTCCGGAACATCATTACCGTATTCACCATAAACCACCTTTACGCTACCGAAAGCCGTTTCGAAAACCGACGGAAGTTCAAGATCCGAGCAAATCAAGACGACCGAATGATCCTTGCTTACCGTAGTTGAGCCGTCTGCGCAAATGATAAGAAAATCCGCCGGCTCTTCATTCGTTGCCACAATGGGATCGTATGAGGTAGCTCTTATAGGCCAAAAGGCTGTTCTGCCAATCATTTTTGCTTGGTCTTCTGTCGGAAGCGGGAACCACATTGTGTGGTTGGGTGACATAACCGAATACAAATCATAGGTTTCGCCATTGTATGTCGCTTGATCTTTGGTAAACTCAACAGCATGAGAACACGACGATAAAAGTGCTGTAAGGCATAATATGATCAATAATGCCAAATACGCTTTTTTAAGTTTTCTGACGATCATTGAGTTTTCTCCTTACGTAAAAGCTATAGTTTATCAATCGAACGAGTAGATAATTAAATTATTAATATCATTAAACAACGAGTCCGTAGGGGACGGCGCCCTCGACGTCCCAAGGCCAATTCAGTTACTGCTGTGAGCTTGATCAAGAAAATATAATTATAGTTTCTGAATTTAGTCAACGCTATATTTCGTGCTGTCATGGGACGTCGAGGGCACCGTCCCCTACGGTTTTGCGCTTATTTCATCAAAATCGCAAGCGGGGCGTCGAGGAGGGGGAGGTTTTTAAGTCTTACGACATCCTCGCCGGCGTCCTCGATCATATCCTCGCGGAGGGTGTAGAGGGTGCCGTTGCGGAGGTCGCAAAGCTTGATGTCCTCGGGGTGCTGTCCGCAGAGGGCAAAGGAGATCGTGCCCTCGTAAGTGGTGGTCAGGATGGGAGTTGCGTTCCAATAAACGAGGGCGTGGCTGCCGTCGTCGAGCTCGAAGCCGTAGATCTTCGCCTGCTCGTCCTCCTCGGTCGCGTTGATGCGGCGCGAGGGGTTATATGCGCGGTAATAGGGGATATTCGCGGGCTTTACGTTGCCACGGAAGAGGGTTGCAAGGGTCTGAAGCGCGTAGTAGGACGGCTTCGGCTTATATTCTCCCGTCGCGACGCCGTCTTCGTCGAAATCTGCGCCGAGAACGCCGAAGTAGCCGTAATCGAGATAGGTGGACTTATCGCCGACAACTCCGTAAAGCGCCTCGATCATGTCCATAGTTGAGAAATATGAGGTAAACTCAACTCCGCAGTGGAGGTCGGTGACGAGGGTGCGGAGCAGTATCTTCATCTGCTTTTCGGGAGTCCAGGCAAAGCCCTTGACCGCGCCGTTGCCGTCGCTTCTCGACTGCGCACCGCCCTCACCCTGAATAAGTCCGATCTTCGGGTTATACATATCAACGAGCGAACGGAGAGCGCGGATGACATCCTCTCTCTGCCAATCGGCGGCAGAATAGAGATGGAAGGAGATATAGTCAAGGTGATCCGCAAGTCCTGCGCGGAGGGCGGTGTTGACGAAATAGGGTGCGCGGGTGTGCGCAAGCGCAAAGCCGACGACCTTCGCATCGGGATCGACAGCCTTGATCGCCTTCGAGGTATCGATGGCGAACTCGGCGTACTCGCGGGCGTTCTGCGTCATATCGTAATCCGCCTTCGTTTCCTCAAAATAATGCTTCCAACCGAGCTCGGGCTCGTTCCAGATCTCCCAGAACTCTACTCTGCCCTTGAAATGCTCGGTGATGGCGGTGACGTAATTGACCCAACCGCGTCTTGCGTCCTCGCCCATGGGCGGGCACTTGACCGCGCCGAAGATCTTCGCGGCGAAATCGGTATAGAGCGGGTTGCCGTAGCAGAGGCAGACCCAGGGCTCCATGCCGCGCGAGCGAAGGTTGTCGACGATCTTATCGAGCCACTCGAAGTCGTAAACTCCGCGCTCGCGCTCTGTCTTGAGCCAGCCCGACTGGATCCTGACCTTCTTGACGCCGATAGCGGCGACCTTGTCGTACGCCTTTTCGGGATCGAAAACGTCGCGGTCGAGCTTTTCAAAGCCGATTCCTATTTTTGAATATTCAATTTCATTCGATGCGAGGCGCGGGAGGGCGCCGATCTTTTTAAGTCTTTCCATTTTTGCCTCCGATTTTTCAAAAATTCTATTTACTTTTTTCGCGGTATCTGCTATAATAATTATAACGGTATTTTAATTATATCACGATATATTGCCTTTGAAAAGACATATATTACTCATATTTTATCACGATCTTACGATTTAAGGAGAAAAAGCATGCTGACTCCCGAAAAAGATATAAGCTGCGGAATATTCGACAGCTCGCTTCTCAGGAAAAAGCAGACCAAGAGCAATCCGAGAAGAGTTGCCTCTTACGAGCTTGAAATATTCCTTGACGACGGCGGCACGAGCTTTATGAACGACGAGCGGAGAGAGGTGCGCCGCGGAATGCTTCTCTGTGCCAATCCCGGCGCCGTCCGCCGAAGCGATTTCCCCGTTAAGTGCGGATACATACGGATCACCGAGGAGGGGGCAAAGCGCGAGGGGCTCTCGGATCTGCTTGCCTCTCTTCCCTCCTATACTTATATAGAAAACACCGCCGACGCAGACGAAGTGATCGCGCTTTTTTCAAAGCTTGAGCGCCGTCTTTCCGGTGGAAGCGAGGACGGACTCACCTCACTGCGGGCAAACGCTCTTTTCCTTGACATCCTGTACCGCTTGCACAAGATTTGCGGCGAGCGGGGCGAAGCGGAAACGGCGGGTCCGGTCGGCGATCCTCTCCACGCGGCACGCGAATACATAATCGAGCACTTTTCGGAAAACTGCTCGCTTGAAAGGATAGCAAGCGAGGTCAATCTCTCACCGAACTATCTGCACACGGCGTTCAGGGAAGCTTTTGGCGAGACACCCTATGCTTACGTCACCAAAAAGCGGATAGAAAAAGCCAAAAGACTTATCGCGGCGGGGCGGGAATCGATGCTTGACATCGCGCTTGAAACCGGATTTTGCTCGCAATCGCATTTTGGCAAGGTCTTCAAAAGCCGCACGGGCATGACCCCTAAAGAATTTCGCGACGCCGTCGTTGATATATATTAAAAAGGGCTGCTTCATTAAACGATGAAACAGCCCCTCAAATTTTGCCATATTGCCTGCCGACATATTATAGTACGAGGAATAGGTACAAAAATAATTAAAATAATCGTACGAGTTTGTAGGGGAGGCGCCCTACCCTACAAACTCGTAATATTATTCTGTTGTAATAATTATATATTTCTCGTTTTTCTATGAAACAAAGCGAGAAACAGTCAAAGTATTATTAATGACGTAGCCCCTTTTAGATTCAGATCCACGCTCCATCCTTCATTTGAAGGACTGCGTCGGCTTGTTCGGCGACGGCGGGGTCGTGGGTGACTATTATGACGGTGCAGCCGTCATCGTGGGCGAGGGAGCAGAGAATTTTTACTATGTTTGCGGTGTTGGTCGAGTCAAGGTTGCCCGTGGGCTCGTCTGCGAGGATGATCTTGCATCCTTGCGCCAGAGTGCGCGCGATCGCCACACGCTGCTGCTCGCCACCGGAGAGGTGGGCGGGAAGGCGTTTATCATAAGCGGGCGAAAGCTCAACGCGCTCGCGCATCTTGATCGCCAGCTCTGCCGCCTTCTTTTTCGGCATTTTCTTTAGATCGAGCGGGTACATAATATTTTCCTGAACGGTCAGAAGCGGGAAGAGATTGTAATTCTGATAGATAACGCTGACGGCATCACGGCGAAGGCGGTTACGGTTCCAAGCCTTGCTTGATTTGCCGTCGATGATGATCTCGCCCTCGGTGGGAACGTCGAGTCCCGCCATCAGGGAAAGGAGAGTTGTTTTGCCCGAGCCCGATTTGCCGACGATGGCATAGCACTTTCCGGGCTCGAAATCATACGAAACTCCGTCCACCGCACGAACGGTCTGATATTTGCCTTTGTAGCTGTAAGATACATTTTTAAGGGAAATACTCATCATTCATCCTCCTTAACGTTTTTGATAAGCTTTTTGCTCATAAATATCACAAGTGCAAGGCTGAGGGCGACGAAGTAGGTGACGGCGAAGATCACGAGGTTATCCATCGGTTTCCACATATAATACGCGCCGCCGACGGCTATGCCGAGGATGATACATATCATTTGCTCGAGGACAAAGCCGACATATACTCTCGCGTTTGATTCTCCCACCATACGCATCAGCATAATATCACGCTTGCGGCGGCGTACCATAAGGAATCCCACAAGGAATCCCGCGACTACGGACAGAATTACGACAAATACCGTGACCGTGCGATTGAACTTGATGCTGTCTTCGAGTATGGCAGAAAGATCGAACAGATTATCATCGTTGATATCGAGGGCATATTTATAATAATCATTATACTCAACATTCGCATAGAACCCCCACGGTACCTGTTCAGCGTTCGGTGAAGGCTCTAAAAAACAATAGCTCGCTTTTTCACGGAATTCTTCCAATCTGCGGTTATCTGAAAGAGTTGCGCTCACATAACAAATAACATCATAATAATATCTGCTGCTTAATTGACTGTTTATATGTTTAACGATCGGAACCGAACAGTAAACGCTTAACTCGTCGCCGCCGGTATATGTTCCGACTATCTTCAGTGTGCAAGGATAATTAACTTCATTCCGGCTGATCTGGGGGACGCCATCTACCATAATAACCGTCGTCGTTGAATTATGAAAATTCAAAACGACCTCGCCGCCTCCGTTATCATAATACTCAGTCATACCCTCGGGAATAATGCAAACCAATTCCTCGCCTGCAAAAATCCCCTCATCATAGCCCTCATCCCATATGATCGTGCTTCCATACTCGGGAAGAAGTCGCTTGTCGCAGGTAAGCGAGGTTATTCCATATAAATAATGACTCCCGAATACTTGACCGTTAACCGTGTTGATTTTTTGCTGCATTCTGATCTGAATGTCTTTTAAGTATTCGGCTAAAGAGATTTCCGCAGAAGGTTCCTTGGGTTTAATTTGAGATGCCTCTTTATAGTCATTCGCTGCGGATACATCATAGAACTTCACGGGTTCTTCCCCGCTGAATAAATCAACAACCCAAGTGGAGATTACTGTAGGTTCGGGAAGCGTTCCCGTTGGATCTGTGACTGTAACAGTAACCGGAACAGATTGCCACATCTCTTCATAATTTTGCAATTCAGCCTCGTTCGACGCGTGCAAAGCGCAAATGATCATAGATATTACCGCAGCAAACAGAAGCACAGCAATGGCGCGGACGGGCGCGCGCTTGAGGGTTTTCAGTGTTTTTTTGATCATCTTTTTGCTCCCTTTCGGAGATGAATTTTTAGTCTTTCCGACCAGATTAATTGTATCATATAATTGTTCATTTTTCAATAGTTTTGCGTAACTACGGCATTTTGAGCGTAGATGCGGGCATTTTGGGCAAAAATGCGGGCAAAAAATAAAAAAATCCCCAAAATTGAGCCGGAACCTTTTTCCTTTTTACCGATAAAAATCTTGACATTTCTGCCCGGATTTGCTATACTATAATCATCACAAAATGCTGGCAAGGTATAATTGATTATGAAAACAGTAGCATTTCCTTACGGTAAAGAAAAGATAGAATATTCTTTCGGCAACGAACTTTCGGCGGTTCTCGAGCCGAAGATAAATTCATATCTGCCCGAAGCCGAGGGCGCGGAGCTCGTGCGCCGTGCTATGGCGGCTCCTGTAGAAAGCGCAAAACTCTGCGAATTGGCAAAAGGCAAAAAGAAAGTCGTCATTATCGCAAGCGACCACACTCGTCCCGTTCCGAGCAAGCTTATCATCCCGCCGATGCTCGCGGAGATCCGCAAGGGTAGCCCCGATGCTGATATCACGATCCTGATCGCAACGGGATGTCACAGAGGAACGACAAAGGACGAGCTCGTCCAAAAATTCGGCGAGGAGATCGTCAAAAACGAAAAGATCCAAATCCACGATTGCGACGACCGTGATATGCTCGTTGATATCGGCACTCTGCCATCGGGCGGACGGTGCGAGATCAACCGCCTTGCCTACGAAGCCGATCTGCTCGTCTCCGAGGGTTTCATCGAGCCGCATTTCTTTGCGGGATTTTCGGGCGGGCGCAAGAGCGTGCTCCCCGGTGTTGCGGGAAGAAAGACCGTGCTTGCCAATCATTGTTCGGAGTTCATCGACCATCCGCGCGCGCGGACGGGAATACTTGAGGGCAACCCGATCCACGGAGATATGCTCTGGGCGGCAAAGACGGCGAAGCTTGCTTATATCTTAAACGTAGTTCTCGATTCGGAAAAGAAGGTCATCTATGCTGTTGCGGGTGAGCCCGAAGCGGCGCACAAAAAGGGAACAGACTTTCTTCTGTCGCTCTGCGGCGCGGATGCGGTGGAATCGGATATCGTCGTCACGACAAACGGCGGTTATCCGCTCGACCAGAATATGTATCAGGCGGTCAAGGGTATGACCGCGGCGGAGGCGACCGTCAAGAAGGGCGGCGTCATCATTATGCTTGCCGAATCGGGCGACGGTATCGGAGGCGATCATTTCTATCATCAGCTTGCCGACGAGCCCGATATTTCGAGGACAATGGCACAGTTCCTCTCGCGCGGACGCGATGAAACGGTTCCCGATCAATGGCAGACGCAGATACTGCTGCGTATTCTCGCGTATGCCCGCGTGATCTACGTTTCGGAAATGCCCGATGACGTGGTAAAAAAGATGCACATGATCCCCGCACACTCTTTAGCGGAAGCAATAGAAAAGGCGAAATGCATGGTAGGCGACTCCGCGAAGATCGCGGCGATACCCGACGGCGTTTCGATTATGGTGATAAAATGAAGGTTGTAGTTGCAATAGATTCTTTCAAGGGTAGTCTGACCTCTCTCGATGCGGGAGCGGCGGTGCGCGAGGGTGTGCTGAAAGCGGATAAAGACGCTGAGGTCGTCATCCGTCCCCTTGCCGACGGCGGCGAGGGCACTGTTGATGCGCTTGCGATAGGCCTTGGCGGAGAAATGATCGAAGTCGATGTCACTGGACCGCTCGGTGAGTCGGTCAAGGCAAAATACTGTATAGTAAAGGGCTCGACTGCCGTTATAGAAATGGCTCAGGCGGCGGGACTTCCGCTTGTTCCCGCGGAATTGCGTGACCCGTTGTTTACAACGACATACGGAGTTGGCGAACTGATCCTTGATGCGATACGCAGAGGGTGCCGTTCCTTCATAGTCGGTATCGGCGGAAGCGCGACCAACGACGGCGGAACGGGTATGCTTTCGGCTCTCGGATTTGAATTCCTTGATAAAAACGGCGAAAAGATCGCTTTCGGCGCGAGAGGGCTTGAGGCTCTTGCTTCGGTTTCCGCGGAAAATGTCATTCCCGAGCTTCGCGAGTGCAGTTTCCGCGTTGCTTGCGACGTCAACAATCCCCTTTGCGGCGAGCGCGGATGCTCGGCGGTTTACGCTCCGCAGAAGGGAGCGACAGCCGAATCTGTAAAAATAATGGACGAATGGCTCGGAAAATATGCCGAAACCGCGAAATCCGCCTTCCCGGATGCCGATCCTGATTACCCCGGCGCGGGTGCGGCGGGAGGTCTCGGCTTTGCCTTTATGACTTTCCTCGGAGGCGTGCTTGAATCGGGTATTTCGATCATTCTTGACGAGACAGAGCTTGAAAAGCATATCTCGGACGCCGACGTCGTTGTGACGGGCGAGGGAAGGATAGATTTCCAGACCGCTATGGGCAAGGCTCCGATCGGCGTCGCAAAGCTTGCGAAGAAGCACGGCAAAAAGGTCGTCGCTTTTGCGGGATGCGTCACCGAGGACGCCGAGGAATGCAACAGTCACGGTATCGACGCCTTTTTCCCGATCGTACGCGGGATCACAACGCTTGACGAAGCGCTTGACAGAAATAATGCGTACAATAACCTGAAGGCAACGGCTTATCAGGTGTTCAGATTATTAAATTCAAAGTAAAAAGAGGAATATTATGAGAAAGATCAGATTGTTTTTGTTTATTCTGGCGGTACAGCTTATCCTGACGCTTTCCGCTTGCAGTCCTGCCTCGGACGGTAACGAGACCGATCCCCCTGCGGATACTACCGCAGAGCAGGTCGAGCCCGCATACGATCTTATGGAAAAATTCGTGTCGGACGGAAAGTCGATCTACACGATCGTCAGAGGTCTCGATCCTACCGCTCTTGAAGCGGGCCTCTCGAAGAAGCTCAGAGCCACTTTTCTGAATGTAACCGGAGTAAGCTTTGAGTCTGTTACCGATTTTGACGGCAACAAAGATAACAGTATGCGTTTTGAGATCTTGATAGGCAAGACAAACCGTGCAGAAAGCCTCAAGGCAGAGACTGAGGTGGCTGAAAACGGCGGATACGTTATGCGCGAGGACGGCAACAAAATAGTTATCTTCGGTGCGGACGATGCTACTCTTGCGAAAGCTTACAGCGAATTTGAACGTGTATATTTCGGTGAAGGAAACGTTACCATTATCGGTGACTACTCTCCCTCAACGGCTGTACCTGCGGGATACGAAAAGGTCAGCGACAAGACCGAGGAACTTCTTACCGTCAAGGATAATTTTGATTATACCGATGCTTACAAGGTGAATTTCGTCGGCGCGAACGACACGCCCGCTTACACGGGCGAGATCAAGACGGGACTTGTCGTATCCGAATACGATACTCTTTATGATATCGTTGCCGAGTTGAACGTTCTTTCCTTCGGCGCAAAGGGCGACGGCAAGAGCGATGATACGGCGGCATTCAAAGCGGCACTCAAAGCCGCAGATGAGAGAGGCGGTTGTGTCATTTACGTTCCCAAGGGATACTATTGCCTGACCGAATCGCTTACGCTTGGCGATAACGTAAGCATAGTCGGTGAGATCAAACCCGGAACTGCGGAGGGTACAGTTCTTTGTATCTACGGCGGAAAGGGTTCGACCGATCCCACAAAGTCAGCATTCCTGATGGGCCCGAACGCGTCTCTGCAGAATCTTGCAATCTGGTATCCCGAGCAGACTTTTGTTAACGGAGAACCGATCCCCTATCCCGCAACGATCAAGCAGGAATGGATAGACGGTGTTGCCGTAAGAAACGTTACTTTTGTTAACTCCTATTACGGCTTTGATTACACCGGATCGGGTATTTACGCGCTTCAGTATACTCGCGATATCTACGGCACCTTCCTACATCTCGGCTACCGTAACGACCGAAGCCTTGATATCGGTAAGCTTGAAAACTTCCATTTCTCGCCCGATTATTGGCTCCAGAGCGGTCTTCCCGGCGTTCCCGATGCAGAATTGCTCAAGACTTATATGATCCGTAACGCAACCGGAATTATCATCGAGCGTATTGACTGGACGTATATTTCGGATATTTATATCGAAGGCTACAACATCGGTCTTCACGCCAGACGTTCGGTGGGACCCGATGATTATGACGGAGTTACCAACGGACAGGTTTATAACCTCAACGTAACAGATAGCTATACCGGAATGTTGATGGAGGATGTCTCCTGGCTTATTTTGACGGGATGTAATCTCAGCGTACTCGGAAACAGCGGAGCTACCGCTCTGCGTTTCCTTTCAAGCTGCGGAAGCGGCCCCAAAAATCAGCCCGGCGATCTATGCTTTATTGACAGCAGCTTTGTAAGTGCGGGCGCGAATGCGGTAATTAACTGCTGTAACGCGGCGGTTACTTATACCTCTTGTAAACTTTCCTCGAACAGCGGAAACGTTATAGCGAACATGACCGACGCTGCCCAGAGAATTCTGAATTCCGAAGTGAGCGGAAACTCTTACGGATGCAATCTTCTGAATGATGAGACTCTCCTGACCCGCCCCGACATTGACTACGCCCGTGACGTTGCCACAAAGCCGAAGTCCAAAAACTATATCAATATTACCGAAGCACCTTACAACGCAAAGAAGAACGAGGATATCACAGCCGTTCTTCAAAAGGCTCTTGACGATCTTAAGGCTACGGGCGGTACGGTCTATATTCCTTCGGGAGTCTACTACATCAGTGCGGGCATTGACGTTTGGGCGGGCATTGAGCTCCGCGGAGCGATCATTGCTCCCGCGTATGCGCATCGTGTTGCCACTGGAACAAAGCTTTATACAAGTTTCGGTAAGAACGACCCCGACGGCGAAGCACTGATCGACCTCTACGAAGGCTCTGGACTGTTCGGTATCGGTATTATTTATCACGAGCAGAAGACATCTTCGCTTTCTCCCTATTCTTACTCCATAAGAGGAAAGGGAAGTAATGTTTACGTTATTGACGTAAGTTTGTCTACTTCTTATAACTGCATCGACTTCGCAAGCTATAAATGCGATAACCATTACGTAGAATTCGTTTGGGGTGTTGCGCTCAAGACGGGTATCAAGGTTGGTGCGGGAAGCGAAAACGGAATCATCCGCGATTGCCATTTCACCACGAACTGCTGGTACGACCAGAGCGAGCCCAATGCTTGGAACAATGTTTATCAGTATATGATGGATAATTCAACTACCTTCCTGATCGGTGAGAGCAAAAACGAGATACTTTATAATAACTTTACTATCTGTATCAAGACCGGTTTTGAATTTACCGACGGCGCGCAGAACGTTCAGTTGCTTGGAAACGGAGTTGACAGCAGTGACACGGCAGTTCTGCTTTCGGGTGATTGTACGGCATATTTTGTCAACAGCCAGCTTGTTAACCTCCGTGATTCCGGCGGAAGCGCGCAGTATTTCGATATTGTTCGTACTGCGGAGAATTTCACGGGAGCCGCATATCTTTTTAATACTGCTACATGGGGAACAACAAAATGCACATATAATCTCAACGGTTCGGGTTCTCTCGGAATCATTGGAGGTTTGACTATCAGATCGGAAAACCTGGCATCGGTAAAAAACGGCGAAATTTCGTTCTTTGCATATTCAAATAATGCCGGATCAAGTTTGAAGATTTCGGATACCGCAAAGAAGGTATATCTTTCGGGAAATCTCTTCACGACAAGCTTGTTCGATAATATGAAAAAGATAACTCAGGTCTGCGGACCCGATGTTGAATAATCATCACGCTTCGCGTGAAAAATCCGCCCGATTTTCGGGCGGATTTTTTATTGGAATTATAAAGTATTGTAAAGTAAATAATTAATTAAGATAATTATATTTTTCTTGACAATCACGCCCTCATATTGTATAATAATATGGGCAAAAATGATAAAAACTATAAATATGAGGTTTATTATGAAAATATATGCAGATAACGCCGCGACGACGAAAATGAGTCCTGCGGCAATAGAAGCGATGATCCCCTATATGAGCGAGATCTACGGCAATCCCTCGAGCCTCCATTCGGAAGGTCAGGCGGCAGCCGAGGCTCTCTCGGATGCAAGGGAAAGGATCGCAAAGCGTCTCGGATGCTCCGCGCGTGAAATAATCTTCACGTCGGGCGGCAGTGAGGCGGACAACCAGGCGATCATCACCGCCGCAAAAATGGGAGAGAAGAAGGGCAAGAAGCATATCGTTTCGACAGCTTTTGAGCACCACGCGGTCCTTCACGCGCTTGAAGCACTCGAAAAGCAGGGATTTGAGGTAACTTATCTTCCCATAAACGCGAACGGAATCGTGAAGGTTGAGGATGTCAAGAATGCTCTTCGCTCCGACACATGTCTTGTTACCGTTATGTACGCCAACAACGAGATCGGAACTGTCCAGCCCATCGCGGAGATCGGAGCCGTTTGCCGCGAGGCGGGCGTGCTCTTTCATACCGACGCGGTTCAGGCGGCGGGTCATATTGAGATAGACATTGTCAAGGAAAATATAGACATGCTCTCGCTCTCGGCGCACAAATTCCACGGCCCGAAGGGTATCGGCGTGCTTTACGCGAAGAAGGGCATCATCCTTCAGAATCTCATCTACGGCGGCGCGCAGGAAAGAGGAAAGCGCGCGGGAACCGAAAATATCCCCGCTATCATGGGTATGGCAGAGGCTTTCGATGAGGCGTGCGGCAAGATCGAGGCAAATTCCGCAAAGCTTACAAAGATGCGCGACAGACTTATCGATGGTCTTTGCGCGATCCCCCATTCGATCCTCAACGGCGATGCTGAGCACCGTTTGCCCGGAAACGTAAACGTCTGTTTTGAGGGCATCGAGGGCGAGTCGCTCCTTCTGCTCCTTGACGACAAGGGCATTGCGGCATCCTCGGGTTCCGCTTGCACGTCTGGTTCGCTCGATCCCAGCCACGTGCTTCTAGCCCTCGGACGTCCGCACGAGGTCGCACACGGCTCTCTCCGTCTCTCGCTTTGCGAGGAAAACACCGAGGAAGAGGTCGAATATATCATTGAAGCGGTCAAGGACGTCGTTTCGCTCCTTCGCGGAATGTCGCCCGTATGGCGCGACCTTGAATCGGGCAAAAAAGAATTTATACTGAAATGAGGAAATAAAAATGGCACTTTACAGCGAAAAAGTAATGGATCATTTCCGCAACCCCCGCAACGTCGGAGTCATCGAGGACGCTGACGGCGTCGGCGAGGTCGGCAACGCAAAGTGCGGAGATATCATGAAAATCTATCTTAAGATAGAAAACGATATAATCGTTGACGTCAAGTTTGAAACTTTTGGCTGCGGCTCGGCTATCGCGTCAAGCTCGATGGCAACCGAAATGATAAAGGGTAAGCCGATCAGTGAAGCACTCGGGCTGACCAACAAGGCAGTTACCGAGGCACTCGACGGTCTTCCCGCGCAGAAGATCCATTGCTCGGTGCTCGCCGAGGAAGCGGTCAAGTCCGCGGTCAAGGATTACTATGACAAAAACGG
>JAZSLM010000115.1:0-6244 GCA_045535375.1 Eubacteriales bacterium | reverse complement strand
TCCTCGGGCGGCGCGGTGCCATTACGAAGTGGTCTGCTCTGCACCCGCCGGTGTGCGAAATTCTCGCTCCCAAGCTTCACTCAGATCATCATACTTCGGATTGACCGCACGAATGATATCGCGCTTCTTTTGCCTATTGATTCCTTTGAGGGATTTTTCTCTTGCTATTACTTTGCGTACGCCAATGTTCTATAGTGATTACATTAGGCTGTATAATTTTATTTTTTGGTTCACAGCAGACTCCATCGTAGTGGCACCGCGCCGCCCGAGGAACAACTGGGGGCAGGCGGTCTGCGGACGCCGCCTCAGGATGACATAGTTGAGCAAAGCTCAACAGTCGGCTCTGCCTCGGCGGCTGAACACCGCCGTTTTCCAAGGAAAACCGTCAGAGTCGACGGGCGAGTGCGTTACTTTCGGGCTGCGCCCCCTTCACCCCTGCTTGCGAGTGCAAACATAGACGATAGTGATGCCGTTATCTTCAGAACATCTTAATCTTCAGTTAAAATTATAATCTTTTTACAATTTGAACAATGATATGCTTCGGCAAAGCAGCCGTTCCAATATCCTTCGCTGATAGTGAAATCATCGGATGTTGTTGCGGAAAATAACAGTTTCTTTTTATTTAGACTCCAAATAACGGGACGCGCGCTTTGCACGAACCCTTTGTCCATTTCTTTACCGCAATAAGGGCATTTCATTTTACTACCTCAATAATTATAAATAAAATCACTTTTTGAGCGAAGCGAAAAAAGTTACCTTCCACTAGCCACTAGTCACTAGCCACTAGCCACTAATCATTCCACGACCTCAAACATCTCGCCCTCGCCGGTGTAGCGGCAGAGCTTGATGTCCGAAGAATGATACTTGACCTCGTCGCGCTTGATCTTCTTATCTAACGAGAAGTAGTAATATCCGTTACCGAGAGCAATGATTCCCGTTGAGCCGTATTTGAAGTCACAGCCGTAAACGCCGGTTGCGGGGTCTTCGATTCCGACGGGCGCGCCGGTGAGGAGAAGTCCTTCGCGTCCGCAAAGTCCATTCAGCTCGCCCATTTCGGGTGCGATCTTGCGGTCGATGATGAACATGGGCGGATTGCGGAATTTTTCCTTATTGCCCTTGTAGACTGCAAGGATCCACGCGTCAAGATAGGTGTCGTATTCAAGATTCTGAACGCCCCAGTTGGTGTTGCCCGTGTAGAAGAAGAGCTTGTTTTCGCATCTTGCGCCGCTGTGGTGGGGCTGACCCTGGGTGAGGGGCTTCGCGAAGGGCTTGATCTTGCGCCAGTCGTATTCAAGAATGATCTGGTGGTCGTTGTCATCGCGGTTTACGTCGTTGTAGATGCCGTACGCGACGTAGAGCATATAGGGCGATACCTGACGCTCGCCGGGACGGGGGGAGAAGGTGACGCCGTCGATGCCCGAGCAGGCAAAGCGGTGGGGAACATCCTGCTCGCCCTTGGCGTCAAAGTCATCGCAAACGTCGGGGAGGTAAACGGCGGTCATAATGCCGTCAGCCTCGGCGTCCATAC
Organism: Eubacteriales bacterium; assembly: GCA_045535375.1. Lineage (GTDB taxonomy): Bacteria > Bacillota > Clostridia > Oscillospirales > CAG-272 > CAG-390. The sequence continues at coordinate 4,716 of JAZSLM010000115.1, read as the reverse complement.
CGATGCGGTCGATCTTGTCAACGTCGAAAATGGCAACGTAAAAAGCGTCCTCCTCGGCAATCTTGATGCCCGTGCGCGCCATAATACCCTTGCCGATCGAATCGTGCTTGTATTCGATCGAACCCCAGACGCAGTTGTCGCCGCCGTTGAAGGCAAGACAGCCAAGGTGACCCGTCAGACCCTCAACGGTGCCGATGACGTTGCCCTGCAGATCTGCCTTTACGAGGACGGTGGTGTAGGAATAGTATATGTACTTGCGCTCGGTATCGACAGCGATGCCCTGAATGTGGCCGTTCGTCCATTCGCCTGTAAAGATCGAACCCGGAAGCGCGGGAGCGGGATATTTCTTAAGGTTTTCAAAACGTGTATTTTCCATGATCTTCTTCCTTTCGGGATGAATATAATTTCTCAACTTAATTATATCACATATACCCCGCAAAGTCAAACAAAATCCGAAAAAATAAGCCTCGCGGCAAGCTTTTCCACAGCCTTTTTTGTGCAATTTGTATATTCGACAAAAACCGATATGCTTTTTTCTCAATTTCCCCACGGATTGTGGAAAACTTTGTGGTAACTGTGCAAAAGTATTGCTTTTCAAGGCAAAATCAAGGGTTTTTGAGGGTGAAGAAGAAAACTTTACCTGTGGAAAACTTCTTGTCAATAGGATTTTCGAAAAAAATCGAATATCTTCAACTTTCTCACTTTTGCACAAACTTGTGAAATTTGTATAATTTTTTGGCAAATTTTCCCCAACAACAAAAACGCGGATAAAAATTAATTCCGACGAAAATTTATGCAAAAAGGACGTTTGCAAAATATAGTGAGGCAAATATCCCCACACGGGGAGGGCTGACTGTTAATAACGCTTCGGATTTCTGGATTTCGTTGAGCGAAATAATATTGTTTGAATTCGCCCTTGGTTTTGTTTCGTGATGAACTATTTGTTTAGTATTGTTTAGGAAGATTTTCTCGCTTCGCTCGAAAAACCGTATCTTATTGAAACGCCTCATCCACCACTTCGTGGTCCCCCTTCCCCCACCGGGGAAGGCTGATATTGGAGTCACGCTCAAGTTTTCTGAATTTCGTTAGGTGCAATAATACACTTTTCGTTCAGGAGTCCGAAAAAGCATCAAATAACTTGCACGTTTTTTCATTTATTAATCTCAATATCTAAGGTTCGCACTCAACACAGCGGGTCTGACGGTTTTCCGTAGGAAAACGGAGGCGTTCAGCCGACGAGGCAGACCCGGCTGTTCGCCGTAAGGCGAACTAGGTCTTCCCCGGTGGGGGAAGGTGGCAGCCGTAGGCTGACGGATGAGGCGCCTAATAGGATATCGTTTTTCAAGCGAAGCGAGAAAATCTTCCCGTTTTGCTACACTTCACTATAGTATAAAAATCTCATTTTGCAAATATCAGCATAACCGTCATGCTTATCAATAGAGTCCATATTCGCACTCGCCGGCGGGTTTGACGTTTTTTGCAGAAAACGGGGGCATAAACCGACGAGCCTGAACCGACGGTTCACCGCAAGTGTGCCGCATCGAAAACCCAAAAAGCCAAATAGCAATATTTGTCTGTCAAACAGCATCTTTTGACTTGTATTTTAACACTTTTTGTCTTATACTTAATCTGTATTATTATAATATAATAAAACTTAAAAATTCACCCACAAAGGAGAACAAAAAATGAAGCTTCCTGTTGCTATTCAGGTTTATTCCGTAAGAGACGACGCGGCTGCCGATCTTCGCGGCACACTCGAAAAGATCAAGGAGATGGGCTACGACGGCGTTGAGTTCGCAGGTCTTTACGGTAACTCGCCCGAGGATATCCGCGCTATGTGCGATGAGATCGGTCTTGTTCCGATCTCGGCTCACGTTCCCTTCGTTGATATGCTTAAGAACCCCTACGGTCTTCTTGCGGACTATGCAAAGATCGGCTGCAAGTACGTTGCCGTTCCCTACCTCGTTCCCGAGCACAGACCCGACAACGCCAACTTCGATTACGTCGTTGATTTCATCGGCATTCTCGGCAAGGCTGCAAAGGCGCTCGGCATTCAGCTTCTTTACCACAACCACGACTTTGAATTCATGACCATCGACGGCAAGTACGCCCTCGACATCCTCTACGAGAGAGTTTCCGAGGATCTTCTTAAGACCGAGCTTGACACCTGCTGGGTCAACGTCGGCGGTGAGAATCCCTCCGAATACATCAAGAAGTACGCGGGCAGATGCCCCGTCGTTCACCTCAAGGATTTCTGGGGCGAAAAGAGCGACGACATGTACGAGCTCATCGGCATTGACAAAAAAGCTCCCGCGCGTCCCTCGGGCTTTGAGTTCCGCCCCGTCGGAAGCGGTATGCAGGACTTCCCCTCCATCCTCGAGGCGGCAAAGGCTTCGGGCGCAGAATGGCTCGTTGTCGAGCAGGATAAGCCCTCGATGGGTCTTACCCCCATGGAATGCGCTAAGAAGAGCATCGACTACGTAAGATCGATCCTCTGATGAAAAAGCTTTACTTACTTTTACTGATCTTTATTCTTGTGCTTCCCGCTTGTGCACCTGCGGATACACCCGCGGAAACGAGCGGCGAAGCACTCACCGAATCGCCTCTGCCCGAGCCCTACGTTGTCGCAGAGGCGGGTTCGAGTGCTTTCACCGTCATCCGCCCCGATGTTTTCGACCAGCGCCCCTTGCAGGCAACGCTTGAAATGCGCCGCCTCATCAAGGAAAAATACTCCGTTGAGATCGAGATCAAGACCGACTGGTCAAAGGAAAACAAGGAAAACAATACCGTAAGTTCGGGCGAGGACGTTCTTGAGATCCTCATCGGCAACACAAACCGTGCCGAATCGCGCGCTGTTGCCGAGGAATATTCGGATATGACGTGCGGATACGTCATCAAGGCTACGAACGGCAAGATCGTTATCTGGGGCACCGACAACAGCTCGCTGAACTCCGCGATCGAATTTTTCTCCTCCGAAATGCTCGGTGAAGAAGCTCTCACCGTTCCGCGCGACTATCTTTCCGTGTGGAATCTTTCGGGCGAGGGGATGCCGCTTGATCTGATAGCGAACAATTACACCGTCATCTGCAAGCAAAACGCGCCAAGCAAAGTCTGGAATGCGGCAAATCTTCTCTCCGACAAGCTCTCCGAGCTTTCGGGCGTCAAGATGCCTGTGAGCACCGACGCTAAGGTCAAGGACAAGTCGGGCAAGGAGATACTCGTCGGCGACACCGACCGCGCCGAATCGGCAGAGGTGGCGGCAAGTCTGAAATACATGGACTACTCGATCCGCTTTTTTGAGGATAAGATCGTCATCACCGGCGGAAGCCCCCTGGCAACGCAGAACGCGGTGAATGACTTCCTCGCGCTGCTGACCGAGGGCAAGATCACGAGCCTTGAGGCGGGCTATGAATACAAGCGCGACTATCATTCGCTGATCGCCGATTCGCTTGCTTTCAACATCGATTCCTTCACCCCCGTTTGGGCGAACGCATTCACGCCTCCCGCGTGGATGACGGACTACGAGGAAAAGCTCTACGCTCTCACCGCTCCCACGGGCAGAATGACGGCGGACGCGCACCGCGGCGACGTTCAGAACTATCCCGAAAACTCACTTGAGGGAATCCTCAGCGCGCTCATGATGGGATGCGACGTTATCGAGATCGATATCCGACTCACGAAGGACAACGTCATGGTGCTGATGCACGACGCGAGCCTCAAGCGCACGACCGACTGGAGCAAAAAGGCAGGCAAGAACGGTCTTCCCTCCTCCGCAAACGTCGAGGACTGGACATACGAACAGCTCCTCGAGCTTCGCTTGCTCTTCAACGGCAAGGCGACCGAATGTAAGATCCCCACGATGTACGAGGCGGCACTTCTCTTCGTCGACCGCGCGCAGATCCACTTTGACTGCAAGCTTGAGGAGATCGACAAGAACTCGGACGTTTACCTTCTTGCCGAAGAGACCGGATCGAAGGAATGCTTCATCTATTACTACGGCATCGAAACGATGCAGACCTGGCTCTCCTATAATAAGGAAGACACCGCGTTCCGCGATTTCGTTGCAAAGATGAGAGGATATCTCCTTACATCGGGACACGCGCTCCGCAAGCGTAATTTCGATATGATCGAAAAGCACGGCGACCACGCAGACGGCTGGAAAAAGGCTTGGGACGAGGGCTACAAAATGACCTTCACCAACAAGATCTACGACTTCTGCAGATACATTTCGGCAAATCAGGAGCCGATCAAATTGCCGTGATCCCCTATAATAAAAAGAACACGGGGCTGTCGAAAGTGCTGAGAAAAAATATGACGGATGAAGAAAAACATCTGTGGTACGATTTCTTAAAGAAACTTCCGATGGCAGTGAAAAGACAGCATCCGATAGAGGATTATATAGTAGACTTTTATATTCCGCAGGCAAAACTAGTGATTGAGATCGACGGCTCACAGCACGAAAGTTCAGAAAACGCAAAGGCAGATGCCGAGAGAGATGAGGTATTAAACTCTTGGGGAATCGAAGTGATGAGATTTTCCAACCGAAGAATTAATAAAGCTTTCTACTCGGTCACTTGCGAAATACTTGAAAAGCTCGGACTCACTTGGTTTGATTTGGTGGATACGGATTAAGTTTGGCAATTTTTAAGGAAGATTTTCGCTACGCGAAAAACGATATCCTATTAGGCGCCTCATCCGTCAGCCTACGGCTGCCAC
>JAZSLM010000015.1:0-2168 GCA_045535375.1 Eubacteriales bacterium | reverse complement strand
ATACAAATTTTTGTCTTCCTAAGACCCGCTTGGCCTCCGACTTCACCGCGCCGCCCGAGGAACAACTCGGTCGGCACGAGATCCTTCGGGCGTATATGCCTGCGGGCACGCCCTCAGGATGACATCGTTTTTCATGCAGGGGGCTTCGCCCCCTGCACCCCTATTAGAGAGTGCAAAAGGAACAAAAATCACCTTACCCAATTACATAAATTAAATTAACACAACATATTGAATAAATATAACACTCATAGTCAATAATAACCCCAAGCGGCGTTACATATCAAAAAAGAAAGGCATTCAAGATGAAAAACCTTACACATTCCGCGCGGGGGCTCCGCGCTGCCGCTTTTATTACTTGCGCCGCTATTCTCGTTTCTCTCATTTTTCTGCTCGCCGCTTCGCTGAAATTTGAGAAATTCAACACCGATCCCGTGTATGCAAGCGTTTTCCGCCTCCATATCCGCGCAAATTCGGATAGCAAGGAAGATCAAGCGACAAAACTCGCCGTCCGCGATGCGCTTCTGCCTTACACGGCTGAGCTTTTTGCCGATTGCGAGGGACTTTCGGACGCAGTTTCGGTTGCAAACGGAAACAAAGACGAGATCACCGCGCATATCGACTCGGCGCTTTCTGCACTCGGTGCCGATTATACTTCAAGAATTTCGATCGGCAAGGAGGAATTTCCCGAGCGAAATTACGGCGGGGAGGTCTATCCCGCGGGCGAATACACCGCGCTGATCGTCGAGCTCGGCGAGGGCGAGGGTGAGAATTGGTGGTGCGTGCTCTTTCCCTCGCTCTGCCTTTCGGCGGTAAAGGGAGAGGAGTGGATAGAAGCAGGTCTGACGCCCGAGCAATACCGCATCATAACCGACTCGGACTCCGCCATATCCGCGGCAACCGATGCTCCCGCGCCGAAATATCGCCTCAAGTTTCGCTTTTTGGAACTGATCGAAGAGCTTTTTCGGGAGTAAGTATTGAAAAAACCTTGTTTATATGATATAATATATTAATAACGTCCGCCTTTGGCGGACATATCGTATTGCGCTTTGCGCAATATATCGTATTGTTTGCTGAAAGCAGACGATATATCGTATGAGCGAAGCGAATATATCGTGTTTACCGGGGCTTCGACACGATATATCTTCGATACGATATGCCCCTTCGGGGCGTGAATTAAAAGGTATTATATTAAATAAAAGAGGATAAAAACTATGGCACACAAGAAACAGATTTCCCCCTCGCTGATGTGCGCTGATCTGCTCAATCTCGGCGCGGAGCTCAAGCTGCTCGAAAAAGCGGGCATTGAATATCTCCACATCGATATAATGGACGGCGTTTACGTTCCCAACTACACCCTCGGAACCGACTTCGTCAAGCGCGTCAAGGCGGCAACAAGCATTCCGCTTGATATTCATATGATGGTCGAAAATCCCGGCTCGAAGCTCGATTGGTTCGAGTTCGGCGAGGGCGACTACGTCTGCTTACATATCGAATCCGAGCCCCACATCCAGCGCGCGTTGGCTTCCATCAAAGCTCGCGGCGCAAAGCCGATGGTCGCGCTCAACCCCGGCACTCCCATTTCGGCTATCGAGGAGCTCCTCGACGTTATCGACGGCGTGCTCGTTATGACCGTCAATCCCGGATTCGCGGGACAGAAGCTCGTTCCTTCCACCCTCTCGAAGATCACCCGCATGCGCAAATTCCTCGACGATCACGGCTACCCCGATATCGAGATCGAGGTCGACGGCAACGTAAGCTTTGAGAACGCAAAGCTTATGAGCGCGGCGGGCGCAGACATCTTCGTTGCAGGCACCTCCTCGATCTACGCCAAGGGCGAGGATATGTTCGCGAATGCACAGAAGCTGCGTGATATCATTAATATGTTTTAATTGATAAAGCATATTGATCAAAAATTAGCCGGAGGACGGGAGAAAGTGGCTAGTGGCGAAAAAAGTGGCTAGTGGCTAGTGACTAGTGAATGGTAGAAATTTTCTCACTGCGTTCGAAAATTATTTCTATAATTTTGTTCGGCTTTGATAAGATTTCGATCATCTTATAATTTTACAACATAATAAAAACGCCCCGGATTTTATGAGGCATAAAATCCGGTGCGTTTCTATTTTAATGGAAAATTTCCGAGCAAAGCGAGGAAATTATCCTTCACTAGC
>JAZSLM010000121.1:0-3405 GCA_045535375.1 Eubacteriales bacterium | reverse complement strand
TGCAAAATACAATTCAGATAGTCCTTTTTATTCAGGCAATCGGGAAGATTTTCTCGCTTCGCTCGAAAAACAATATCTTATTATGCGCCTCATCCGTCACTTCGTGACACCTTCCCCGGCGGGGGAAGGTGGCGCGAAGCGACGAATGAGGCGCCTTTTAAGATACCGTTTTTCGCGTAGCGAAAATCTTCCAAAAGGCGCTTCATAATATTTATTCGCTATACAATATTTTGCAAAAATTGAAAAATTATATTCATCTGCTAAATATTATCGGGCTGCCTCATCATTCTTGATGAAGCAGCCCTTTATATATTTATTCTGCGATTAAATCACAACGACTCTCCAAACGCCGTCGATCTCGTTGATCGTTTCCTTCATTGCCGCGATGTCCTCGTCGGACGTGCCGACTGCGAGGGCAAGAAGCGTGCAGGCGTTGTTGCCGCGCGATTTGTTCGAAAGGTGCTCGATGTTGACGCCTCTTTCCGCGACCGCGCCCGAGATCTTTGCGATCGATGCGGGAATGTTGGCGTGGAGAACCAGGACGTTTCTGCCCGCGTGCGCGGGAAGGTCGATCGCGGGGAAATTGACGGAATTGCGGATGTTACCCGTCGAAAGGAACAGGGCGAGCTGATTTGCCGCCATGATGGCGCAGTTGTCCTCACTTTCACCCGTGGATGCGCCGAGATGGGGAATGTTGACGATCCCCTTGACTCCCAAAGTTTCCTCGGTCGGGAAGTCGGTGACGTAGGACGCGATCTTGCCCTCGGCGATGGCATCCTTGATGTCAGCCGCGATCGCCAGATCCGCGCGCGCCAAATTTATGATCTTGACGCCCTGCTTCATCTTGTCGATGTTTTCCTTGCGGATCATTCCGCGGGTCGCCTCAACTGCCGGAACGTGCAGGGTGATATAATCGCTCTTTTCGAAAATTTCATCTGTGGTTACCGCGTGGCCTACCGCGCGGGAAATTCTCCACGCGCCGTCGACGGTCAAATAGGGATCGTAACCGATGACCTTCATGCCGAGGTCGATTGCGGCGTTCGCGACCATTGCGCCGATCGCGCCGAGACCGATAACGCCAAGCGTCTTTCCGCGAAGCTCGCAGCCCGCGAATGCGGATTTGCCCTTCTCGACAGCCTTTGCGACGTCCTCGGTGAGGGTCTCCGCCCAGTTTGCGCCGCCGATAACGTCACGCGAAGCGAGCATCAAGGCGCAGATAACGAGCTCCTTTACGCCGTTGGCGTTCGCGCCGGGAGTGTTGAAAACTACGATTCCCGCCTCGGTACAGCGGTCGATCGGGATATTGTTGACACCCGCGCCGCAACGCGCGATAGCAAGCAGCTCGGGATTAAATTCCATATCGTGAAGCGCCGCCGAGCGCACCATGATAGCCTCGGGAGCGGCAACGTCCTCGCCGACGTTATATACCGCGCGGTCAAAAATATCGGTACCGCAAGCGGCGATCTTATTCATAAGCTTTATGTTTTTCATAATTGACTCCTACTATTTGCTATATTGAAAAATACTTATACTTGGCTGTTTGCGAAAAATATAGCGCAGATGCTAAATTTAGAAAGCTTTGTTAGCACTCTCAAAACCAGCCTTCCCCGGTGGGGGAAGGTGCCGCAACGCGGCGGATGAGGCGCCTAATAAGATATTGTTTTTTGAGCGAAGCGAGAAAATCTTCCCGATTGGCAAACGAAAAAGCAATATCTTAATAATATTTGGCAAATATCTTTTGTATTGTTTTGCGATCTAAATTCAGAGCGAAATGTTTAGTTTTGCAATGTTTTGGAAGATTTTCGCTAAAGCGAAAATCTATATCTTATTAGGCGCCTCATCCGTCTCGCAAGCGAGCCACCTTCCCCCACCGGGGAAGGCTGATTTTGAGAGCGCGAACATATCTTTCTGTATTTCGTTTTTATAAATTACCTATTTATTTTATATTGAAACAAGTTAATTAGATAATTAATACATCAGTATTCCAAAATTATTGCATTTTTTCGAATATTACTTCGGATTCTTCTCTGCAAAATCCTTCATGAATGCGACGAGAGCTTCGACGCCTTCGTAGGGCATTGCGTTGTAGATCGAGGCTCTCATTCCGCCGACGACGCGGTGGCCCTTGATGTTCTTGAGTCCTGCTTTCTCGGCTTCGGATGCGAATTTTTTGTCGAGATCTGCGTCGCCCGTGATGAAGGTTACGTTCATCATCGAACGGCAATCCTTTCTTACGGGAGCGATGTAGTAATCCTGCGAATCGAGGTAATCGTAAAGCAGAGCCGCCTTTTTCGCGTTCATCTCCTTCATGACCTCAAGACCGCCGAGAGATTCGATCCACTCGTAAACGAGCCCAGCCATGTAGATGGTGTAGCAAGGGGGAGTGTTATACATCGAGCCGTTCTCCGCCATTATATTCCAATCGAGCATCGAGGGACACTCGGAACGGGCCTTGCCAAGAAGATCCTTGCGGACGATGACGAGGGTCATACCCGCGGGAGCCATATTCTTCTGCGCGCCCGCGTAGATAACTCCGAATTTCGTGACGTCGACGGGCTCGGAGATGATGCAGGATGACATATCTGCAACGAGCGGGATGTCGCCCGTGTCGGGAATGTAGTTATATTTGGTGCCGAAAATAGTATTATTGTAACAGATATGCACGTAAGCGGCGTCGGGGTTGAAGTCCTCGCGCTTTACCTCGGGGATGTAGGAGAATCCGTCGGGCTTAGAGGTTGCAACGAGTCTTACGTCGCCGTATTTCTTGGCTTCCTCATAAGCCTTGCCCGAAAACTGACCCGAAACGATGTAATCCGCCGTTCCGCCCTCGGGGAGAAGATTGAGAGGTACAGCCGCAAACTGAGTTGACGCTCCGCCCTGAAGGAAGAGGACCGCGTAATTGTCGGGAATGTTCATCAATTTGCGAAGATCAGCCTCAGCCTTTTCGATGATGGGCTCGAAGTCTTTTGATCTGTGCGACATCTCGGCAACCGACATACCGCTTTCGCCGTAAGAGATCATCTCGGCAGCGGCGCGCTCAAGAACGGGAAGCGGAAGCATCGAAGGACCTGCGGAAAAGTTATATACTCTCTTCATAATATTTCTCCTTTTTAACGTGGTAAAATGGTATTGCAGAAATTATACTACAATTATATGCATTTGTCAATACCTTTTTGCAAAATTTTGCAACCCGCAAACACTTTTTATTGCAAAAAAACACTCATTTTAGCTTAAAACGCTCAAAAACCCCCGAAAATGTGAATGCGGTGAAAGAAACCGCCGTCATTTTTACGCAGAAAAAGGGCTGCCGACTTCCTCGTCCGGAAAAACGATTTATATCGATATGCAAAAACAGAAGCACAATGTTCGTACTTATTAAATAGGGGTGCAGGGGGCGAAGCCCCC
>JAZSLM010000051.1:0-7468 GCA_045535375.1 Eubacteriales bacterium | reverse complement strand
AGGGGCTTCGCCCCTGCACCCCATTTTGCAAGTGCGAACATAGCTTTCTGCTTTTTGTGCATATTGCTATATGTTAATTAACGATATATGTTTGTCAGCTGTCTGAAAAGCGGGTATTGATACCCGCTTTTGTTCAGACTGCGGACAAAAAGATATCGCCCGCTTTTTATTCTCTCGCGATAAAGAATAGCTGCTCACTTGTTAATTCACTTCGGTTGGTAATTTGAGGGGCATACGTCTCATATGATATATATCCCAAAACATCTTTCGCTTTGATAATATCATATGCAAGCTTTCTCATTTTTTCAATATCCCCCGAGGCTTCGGCGCGTTTTTGATCCTCCGGAGTGAAAAACAGATACAAATGGTTATGCGCGAGCGGTCCGCTTTCTAAAGAGTATGAGCCGCACGTTAATTTTTCGTAGGATGGGAAGTGCTCAGCGAAAGCCTCGGAAACCTCATTTTCGGTTGTGCCGAATACATCGTCTGTGTAGCATCGCAAATAAGACCGAAGCGTGATGCTTACGTATATTTTTTCTTCGCCGTTTGCATCGTTCACCTGCTGCATATTCCAAAGATCGGATACGCTTGCCAACACTTGATTGCCATCCTCTTGAAGTGCATCGATCAGGCACTCTATAATGGTTGGGAACAACGGATGATTGCGGCCGCAGGAATGATAGGAGGTATTTTGCAAGATCTGCTCTGTGACTGCCGAGTCTTGCACCCACACATATAATTGCATCTGCGGATATAGCTTAAGATCACCGTATGCAAATGTAGCAACTGCCTCGATCCCGGCTTTTTCTTTCAGATTCCGATGAAATATTTCAGCACACGGCGAGTGCTTATATGAGCAAAACAGTTGCCCGGGAAGACCAAAATCGATGTTAGACATTTCTACGACGCAGGGAGATTTTTGCATATTATCAGATCCAATGCCTGATTCATTATTTCTCAATTTCATTGTCCGACACTCCTCTTGTGATACGATCGATTTTTGGAGGTTTATTTCGTCAGATCAATTTCGCGTCAACGTATACGGGGCAGTGGTCGGAGATGGCGATCGATGCTTCGTCGCCGGGGATGCAATGGACCAGAACGCGGACGGCATCATCGGTGACAAAGATGAAGTCGATGGGTGTGCCCTCCTCGCAGGGGCGGCCGGGGACACGGTGGAAGGAGTTGATGCCGGTGGTGGCGCTGACGGTTGCAACGTCGGCGCTGTCGGGCAGCACCTTCTTCATATTCTGAATAGATTCGCGGTGCGGGTGTGAGTTGAAGTCGCCTGTGACGAAAACGGGGAGCGCGGCGCCGTACTTTTCGCGAAGCTCGTCCTTCTTTTCGAGCATCTGACAGACGTTGTCAACGCGCCACATCTCGCCTTCGACGGCATCGGTCGCCTCCAGATTGTAGGATTTCAGGATCAGCGAGCCGTGGGAGTTGATCAGCGCCAATTTTTTGCCGCTTCGCTTGTCAAGGAGAACCGCCCAAGCCATCGATTTGGTATCGGTTCCGCGACTGCGGTAAAGCTCACTGCCGCCCTCGATCAGCTCAAATCGGTCGTGACGGTAAAGAATGGGGGTAAAGCAATGCTTATTCTCCGCGTGACGGAGTGCCACGGGGGTGTAAATATCGCAGAGGGTATCAAAAAGCGCGGTTCCGACGCGGTTGACCTCCTGCATACCGATCAGATCCGCATCGCTCGCGCGATAGTAATCAGCGATCAGGGGAAGTCGGTCGGGGAGGGTCTTATCAAACAAAATATTACTTGACATGATGCGTACGTCGGCATCCGGGGTACGGGAGATTAATGCGGACATGGTATATTCCTTTCTGCTCGGTGAGCCGGTGTTTGATGACATTATACCATATTTGGGCAAAGATGGGTATATGCAAAGTATACAATTTTTCATGTACTTTTTTGGTAGAAATGCCCCGAGTATTGACAAACGCGGTTTATAATGGTATAATTATAATGGAAGAAAGTTGGTGTTTTTACATGAAAAGATATATAGCTTTTCTGCTCTGTCTTTCGCTTTTTGGGGCTCTTTTTGCCTGCTCGCCGAAGCCGGATGAAGAGGGCGGAGAGGTGTTTTATTCCTTTAGCGACAGTGAGGGGCGAAGCATAGATCTGAAAAAGCCTCCCGAGAAGGTTGCCGTGCTCTTTTCGTCATATGCGGAAATGTGGTCGCTGGCGGGCGGGGAAGTGAAGATCACCGTCGGCGAGAGCATTGAGCGCGGATTTGCACACGAGGGCACGACGCTCGTTGACTCGGGCGCGGGAAAAACGGTCGACCGCGAGGCGCTTCTTGCCGCCGAGCCCGATCTCGTCATCGCGTCCGCCGATATTGCCGCGCAGGCGGAGCTTGCGGAATATCTTGACACGGTCGGCATTCCTTGCGCGCTTTTCCGCGTTGACTGCTTTGCCGATTACGCCGCCGCGATGGAGTGCCTTTGCGCCATCACGGGCAGAGCCGATCTTTATGAGAAAAACGTGCTGACCGTCGGCGCGGAGATAGAGAATATTCTCGATTCGGTCGATAAAAGCATCGCCCCGCGCGTACTTTTCGTGCGTTGCGGCTCTTCGTACGGTGCGACCAAGGCAAAAACGGCAAAGGAAAATTTCGTCTGCAAGATGCTTGATGAGCTCGGCGCGGTCAATATTGCCGATTCGGCTCCCGAGCTTTCGGACGGGCTCGCGCTTGAATCGATAATCTTCGAAGATCCGCAAAAGATCCTCTTTTCAACCATGGGAGACGAGGAAAAATCGCGCGCTTATATGGATTCGCAGCTTGCGGGCGAGGCTTGGCAGTCGCTTTCAGCCGTGCGCGAGGGTGATTACGTTTATCTCGACAAAGATCTGTTTCAGTTCAAGCCAAATGCCCGCTGGAGCGAGGCTTACAAATTTTTAGCGGAGTATCTTTACGGTGAAAATTAAAAAAACAGTTGTGTTTTTGACACTCGGAGTGCTTCTTTTTGCGCTTTGCCTCCTCTCGATGCGCTTCGGAAGCGTTTTTCTCGACACGAAAAGCTTCTTTTCGGCGCTTTTGCGGCGTGAGGGATTCGGCACGCAGAGCACGATCATATACACGCTCCGCCTGCCCCGCACTCTGGCGGGAATTATTGCGGGCGCGGGGCTCGGGCTTTCGGGCGTTCTGCTCCAGAGCGTGACCGACAACAAAATGGCAAGCCCCGGGCTTATCGGAGTCAATTCGGGCGCGGGATTTGCCGTGATCCTGGCACTTTCCCTGCCGTTTTTCCCGATAAAACTGATTCCTCTTGCCGCATTTGCGGGCGCGTTTCTCGCGACTCTTGCGATAATCGCCATTGCGGGGCGGATGGGAATGACGAAAAACACGGTCGTTCTCAGCGGAATCGCCTTTTCCGCTATACTTTCGGCGGGAATTTCGCTGCTTTCACTGCTTGACGCCGACGTTCTTGTGAATTACAACGCGTTTTCGGTCGGCTCGCTTGCGGGAAGCAAGGCGGACGGGCTTTTGTTGCCCGCGATCCTGATAATCCTGTCACTCATCGCCGCAATTTTCGCGGCAAAAAGGATAAATCTCCTCGCACTCGGCGCGCCGATAGCAACATCGCTCGGCGTGAACGTCAAGGTTTTGAGAATTTTTTGTATGCTTCTCGCCTCTGCGGCGGCGGGCGCGGCAGTTTCGGCGGTAGGACTTCTCGGATTCGTCGGACTGATGTCGCCCCACATCGCGCGCGCACTCGTCGGCGCGGACGCACGAAAACTTATCCCCGCGACGGCACTCGTCGGTGCAGACCTCGTTCTCGCCGCAGACCTCTGCGGACGCATTATCTTCGCACCGGGAGAGATGCCGGTCGGAGTGCTGATGGCACTGCTCGGCGCGCCCTTCTTCCTCGGGATATTGCTAACCAATTGTAAAACTTCGTTTTACAATTGAAAACCGCGCGGCGGGGATTCGCGCGCTTATCGCCGCTCGCAAAAATCGAACATATTGGCAGCTCCCCTCGGCGGGCGGGCTCGCATAGCTCGCCTGAGTGGTGTTTTTTCGGTCGGCAAAGCCGCCGAAAAAACGGATTTTATTATAACAAAATTATGCTGAAAGGAGGACAGCGCGATGCTTAAAATTGAAAATTTGTCCGCCTCTTACGGCAAAAAACAGGTTATTTTCGGTCTTTCCGCGGAGTTCGGAAAGGGCAGATTCACCGCTATTCTCGGCAGAAACGGCTCGGGAAAGTCGAGTTTGCTTTCCTGCATCGGCGGGATCAAGAGCTGTTCGGGCAAAATTTTGCTTGGTGAGCGCGATATTTCGGGAATTCCGAGCCGTGAGAAAGCAAAAATGCTCTCGTATCTCCCGCAAAATTTGCCCGTGACACAGTTTACGGTCCTCGAAACCGTTGCTTTCGGTCGCGAACCCTACACCTCCTTGAGGCTTTCCGAGTCGGATATTGAGATCATCGAAAAATCGATCGAAAAATGCGGGATATCGCATCTGAAGAACAAGAAGATCAGCGAGATCTCGGGCGGCGAGCGGCAGATGGCGTACCTCGCCATGACGCTTGCGCAGGACGCGGACGTGATCCTGCTCGACGAGCCGACGACGTACATGGACGCCCCGCACGCGCGAAAATTCCTCGATATCCTCAAAGAGGCGCAAAAAGACGGCAAAACCGTCGCCGCCGTGATGCACGACCTCACGGGGGCGGTGAAATACGCCGACGATATAATCCTCATTGACGATGGAAAGCTCGTTTTTGCGGGAACGAAAGAAAAATGCCTCGAAGAAAAAGCCATCGAAAAGGTTATGTGCGTTGAAGCACATGAACTTGAGGATGGAAGAGTAGTGTTTGTATGATTATCTCGCTTCGCGAGAATGATAATTTGCCTTTGGCAAAATGATAATCTGCTTCGCAGAATGATTATCGGCTGCGCCGAATGATAATCCGCCAAAGGCGGAATAAAGGTAAATTTTCTCGCGTTGCTCGAAAATTATTTTTATTAAATCAAAAATTTCCGCCTTGGCGGAAATTCACCTTCATTTTGCCGAAGGCAAACTATCATTCTGCCGAAGGCAGATCATCATTCGGCGAAAGCCGACTATCATTCGCGCGAAGCGCGACAGCAAGGAGTAAGAATGCAAAAACAAGAATGGAAAGGCGGCGCTCTTCTCGCGCCTTTGCCCGCCGTAATGGTAAGCTGTGCCCGTGAGGGCGAAAAACCCAATGTTATCACAGTCGCGTGGTGCGGCATCATCTCGACGCATCCGCCCGCGCTCTATATCTCGGTGCGCCCCTCGCGCCACTCGTATCAGATCATCAAGGAAACCGGCGAATTTTGCGTCAATCTCGTGCCCGTGAACCTCGTCCGAGCCGCCGACACCTGCGGCGTGCTGACGGGACGAAAGGTCGATAAGTTTGAAAAATGCAAGCTGACGCCCGAAAAATGCTTCAAGATCTCCGCGCCCGCCATAGCCGAGGCGCCGCTGACACTTGAATGCAAGCTCCGCGAGATCATCCCGCAGGGCTCGCACGATATGTTCATCGCCGACATCGTCGCCACGGGAGTTGACGAGTCGCTGATCGACGAGAAGGGAAGCCTCCACCTTGGCAGAGCAAACCTCTCCGTCTTCGCCCACGGCGAATATTTTGAGCTCGGCAAGACGATCGGCACGTTCGGCTATTCGGTGAGGAAAAAGAAGAAGAAAAATATAAAGAGGTAATTTCAATGAAAACCAAACGCATTTTCGCGCTGATTTTTGCGCTTATTATAACGTTTTTGCTTGCTTCTTGCGATAACGGCGGCGAGGAGCCCGCGCACGAAACTACGGTCGACCTTCCCGAAACCTCCGCCGAAGTCGTCGATAATGACCTTCATATCGTCGCGGACGGCGCGGGTGAGTACGTCATCGTGCGACCCGAGATGAGTGAAAAATACGAAATAGCGGCGCTTCAACAGCTCCGCGACATCATAAAGGAGAGGTACGGCATCGCGCTCGCGCTTGACACCGACGGCAAGCGCAAGCCGGGCACCGATCCCGAATATCAGATACTCATCGGCGCAACCGACGAGCCCGAAAGCACGGAAGCTATCGCCTTTATCGAATCGCTCGAGCGGGGAAAGGTATCGTTTACGATCGAAGCGCACGAAAAAAGGCTCGTCATAGTCGCGTCAAGCGAGGCTATGTACGATGCGGCATTCAGATATCTGGAGGACAATTTTATGACAGACGAGGGAATGACAGTTCCGATGGGATTCAAGCATAGAGCCGATGTGGAAACTTTGCGTCTTCCCATCATGGAACCCGGCAACGAGCTCGAGGTCGAGATGACCGAGCTTTACACCGTTAAAACTCACACCGACGCAAACGGCATCAAGTGCCGCATCATTCAGGGCGGATGCACGGACGGCGAGTATCTTTACACCTGCCTCAACGACGGCGCGTCGAGCGGTGCTGTGACCACCATCGTCAAGACCGAGCTCATCACGGGCAAGGTGGTTGCCAGATATGAGAACATTATGATCGACCACGCCAACGACCTGACCTATAATCCGAAGACGAATGAGATCCTTGCCTGCCATAACTCGCCGAACAACCAGAAAATTTCGATCTTCGACGCCGAGACGATGGAGTATAAGGAAACGAAAGTCATCCGCCACAGCATCTACGCGATCGAGTATGACGAGGCTCTCGATCGGTATTGGGTGGGCCTCTCGGGATGCTACGATTTCATAAGCTACGACAGCGAGCTCAAAAAATACGGCGAGTATTACCGCGGCTATTCGAACGGATTTACCAAGCAGGGCATGGCTGCCGATGATAATTACCTCTATTTTGTTCTCTATAACACCAACTGCATCGCGGTCTATACCAAGGAGGGTGATTACGTCCGCCAGATCGACCTTCCCGTGACAAAGGGCGAGCCCGAGAACATCTCGCTTGTCGGCGATGTTTTCTATATCGGCTACAATAACCCCTCATGGACGGGCGGAATCGTTTACGAGGTCAAGATCACGGAGAAGAAGTGACACGGTGAAATGTAAAATTCCGCCCGTTGGGAGGAATTCAGACTGTTGACAAACTCAAATTGTAAATTAACATATAGAAATACGCATAAATAATGAGTAAACAGCTATTTTCGTACTCGTAATGCAGGGGTGCAGGGGGCGAAGCCCCCTGCAAAAGAAAAAACGATGTCATCCTGAGGGCACGTCCGCAGACGTGTGGTGCCCGAAGGATCTCGTGCTGACCGAGTTGTTCCTCGGGCAGCGCGGTGCTGTACGGTGGGATTTGATGTGAATAACCGTAAAACTAAAGTCAAACAGATTTGTTCGCACATTCTATAGACAACATAAACGAAATCACTGTGTAATTTTGAAAGTACACAGTGATTTTTCATTTTCATATACATTTAGTTTTTTGGTGCAGTTCAAACCACGTCGCCAGCACCGCGACGCGCAAAGAACAATTTGCGCGTCACGATG
>JAZSLM010000034.1:0-3642 GCA_045535375.1 Eubacteriales bacterium | reverse complement strand
GAAGAGACTTCCCGGCTTCCCCATCGTTCTTCACGGTGCTTCCAGCGTTCCCCCGGAGTTCGTAGCTGAGATCAACGCTTTGGGCGGCAAGCTTCCCGATGCAGTTGGTATTCCCGAGGAGCAGCTCCGTCAGGCAGCTCGCATGGCTGTATGTAAGATCAACATCGACTCTGATATCCGTCTTGCTCTCACCGCAGGTATTCGTCGCGTATTCACAAACGAGCCCGGCGTATTTGACCCCCGCGGTTACCTGTCCGTTGCACGTGACGAGGTCAGAAAGATGGTTCAGCACAAGATCAAGAACGTTCTCGGTTCTTCCGGAACTCTTTGATAAAGTCTTTTTTATCAATCATCGGGGTTGCCACATGGCAACCCCGAAATTTTCCATCTGAAAGGAGCAGTTATGTATATTACCGCACCGCACAAGGTTTCAATACATGAAATTGACATAAACGGAAATTTATACCCCTCCCGACTGCTTGCTCTCATGCAGGAAGCTGCATACGGTCAGTTTGACGAGGCGGGAAACAACATAAAGACAATGCGAACCGAGAAAAATCTCGGTCTGTGGATCACGCGCATTGCTATCAGCGTTTACGACAAAATAAACGAGGGTGACTTGATCTGCGCGCGTTCCACACCCACAAACGATTCCCGCGGGCTCATGTTCAACCGTTGCTATCAGCTTGTAAGAGGTGAGGAGATCGTGGCGGAAGCCATTTCGGTCTGGACGCTCCTTGACACAAATGAAATGAAGCCAATCAGATTTTCGGATACTGATTTCGGCATGCCATTTGAGGATCCCATTGAAATTTCCGCACCCACACGGTTCCCTTTTCCACGTGAAATGGAGCTTTTTGAGGCAGGACGGCACACGGTCAAATACAGCGACATCGACTATAATATGCACCTGACCAACACCCGCTACCCCAACCTTATCTGCGATATGCTCCCCTCCCTTGAGGGCAAGAGAATAAGCGAATTTTCTATCAGCTTTGTAAATCAAGCGGAAACGGGTGAGGATTTGACCTTCCTTGTTGGCGAAGCCGACGGCGCATACTACGTCCGCTCGCTCAGAAGCGACGGAAAGGTTAACGTTGAGGCAAGGGTGAAGTTGGAAAATCTATAACGGCCCCAATTCAAAAAACGATGGTGTTCAGCCATCGTTTTTAAGTTTATAGATACATTCCGTCTGTCCTTAATTCTTTTTGAAAGTTTTGAGGGGTGCGAGGGACTTTTTCAAAAGTCCCCCGCATTTTTCCCGCCGAAATCTAACCATAACAAAAAAGCAAGCCCGAAGGCTTGCTTTTTTGTTATGTGCTAAAATCAGTCCTCGATGAGCTTGATGATAGCCATTTCAGCTGCGTCTCCTCTACGGGGACCAAGCTTGAAGATCTGTGTGTAACCACCGTTACGCTCTGCATACTTAGGAGCGATCTCGCTGAACAGCTTTGTTACAACGTCTTCCTTTGTGATGTATGCAAGTGCCGCACGACGGCTTGCAAGAGTGTTCTTCTTGCCGAGAGTGATCATCTTTTCAGCAACACTGCGAACTTCCTTAGCTCTTGTAAGTGTTGTCTCGATGCTTCCGTTTTCCAGCAGATAAGTTACCATACCTCTCAGCATTGCATTTCTGTGAGCTGTGGTTCTGCCGAGCTTTCTTGTTCCGGGCATTTTGTTCCCTCCTTCTGCTATATTTTAAGCTAAAAGTTTAATTCCGCTCGGAATTACTCTTCCTCTTTCTTGAGGTCGAGACCGAGAGAATGGAGTTTTTGTATTACTTCCTCAAGCGACTTCTTACCGAGGTTACGAACCTTGATCATATCCTCCTCGGTGCGGTTTGTGAGATCTTCAACCGTGTCAATGCCCGCGCGCTTCAAGCAGTTGAAGCTACGAACGGACATGTCAAGGTCCTCAATGGTCATCTCAAGAACTTTTTCCTTGATAGTTTCTTCTCTCTCCACCATAATATCGGCGTTGCCGGCCTCCTCGGACAATGTCACGAAGAGGTTGAGATGCTCGTTGAGTATCTTGGCTCCAAGAGCGATCGCTTCCTTAGCAGTAATAGTACCGTTTGTCAAAACGTCGAGTGTAAGCTTGTCAAAATCAGAGTTGCTTCCTACACGGGTAGGCTCAACCTCGTAGCTTACGTTATATACGGGGGTGTAAATTGAGTCGGTATAAATGGTACCGATAGGAGCGGAAATGTCGGAGCCCAGCAGATTATTGTGGATCTGCTTGTTCTTCTCCTGAGAAACATATCCTCTGCCCTGCTCAAATACAAGCTCCATATAAAATCTGCTACCCTCGCCAACAGTTGCGATGTGCAGATCGGGATTCAGGATCTCAATATCCGAGTCCTGCTTGATGTCGCCTGCGGTAACGTCACGCGCACCGGTAACATCAATGATGACCGTCTTAGGTGTATTGGTGTGAAGCTTTGCGGTGATGCCCTTAACGTTAAGAACGATCTCAGTTATGTTTTTTTTAATACCGGCAACGGTAGAAAACTCATGCAGAACGCCGTCTATCTTGATGCTCGAAACTGCAACTCCGGGGAGAGAGCTGAGCAGAACGCGGCGGAGAGAGTTGCCAAGGGTGATACCAAAGCCACGCTCCAAAGGTTCTACTATGAATTTGCCGCTTTTACCGTCTTCACTCAATTCAGCGGTCGAAATATTAGGCTTCTCTATCTCAATCATTCCTATAACCCTCCTTAAATTTTTGATGTTCGGGATAAATCTCGTATCGGGAAATTTAAATACTCACATGGCAAGCAATAACATCTCGCCTCTATGAGCGGAGATGTTATTACTTGGAGTAGAGCTCAACGATAAGCTGCTCGTTGAATTCGAAGTCGATGTCCTCACGTGCGGGAAGAGCAACAACCTTAGCCTTACCTGTTTCCTTGTTAACTTCAAGCCACTTGGGAGCTGTCTTTGTAGCCAGGCTCTCAATGAGACCCTTGAACTTATCAGAGGAACGGCTTGTTTCCTTGATTTCTACAACGTCGCCTGCCTTGATGAGCGCGGAAGGAATGTCGAGCTTCTTGCCGTTAACGGTGAAGTGACCGTGACGAACGAGCTGACGAGCCTCCTTGTGGCTCTCTGCAAGACCCATTCTGTAAACAACGTTATCAAAACGGCGCTCAAGGAGGATCAGGAGGTTCTCACCTGTCATACCCTCAACTCTTGCTGCCTCGTTGTAGAGGTTCTTGAACTGCTTTTCGAGCACGCCATAGTATCTTCTTGTCTTCTGCTTCTCACGAAGCTGCATGCCGTACTCTCTTACCTTCTTATTAGCTGCACTATGCTGACCGGGAGCTGTGTGTCTGCGGTCAAGTGCGCACTTACCTGACGTGCAACGATCTCCCTTGAGGAAGAGCTTTGTGCCCTCTCTGCGGCAGAGCTTGCAAGCAGGACCTGTATATCTTGCCATATCTGGTTACCTCCTTTTGTATTAAACGCGTCTGCGCTTAGGCGGTCTGCAACCGTTGTGGGGGATGGGTGTTACGTCCTTGATGAGCGTAATGCTCAGACCAACAGCCTCAAGAGCACGGATTGCGGACTCACGTCCCGAACCGGGGCCCTTAACGTATACTTCAACGAAGTCGGAGGCCAAGCGGTCTTAGGAAGACAAAAT
>JAZSLM010000126.1:0-35528 GCA_045535375.1 Eubacteriales bacterium | reverse complement strand
CCGCGCGCCGAGGGGAGCTGACAAAATCTACGATTTTGTCAAGCGGCGATAAGCGCGCGAATTTCAATTGTAAAACGCAGTTTTACAATTGGATACTTTCGAAATCTGCCGCGCCGTGCTTGCAGATCGGGCAGACGATATCTTCGGGCAGAGTGTCGCCCTCGTATTCCCAACCGCAGATCTTGCAAACGAAACCTTTCTTCTTCGAGGGCGCCTTTTTAGGCTTGACGTTTGCATGGTAGTAAGCATAGGACATAGTCGGCTCGGTGTTGAGCTTACCCGATTCGGTCAGCCAGCAAATGAAAACACCGTGCGTGCCGACGTCGATGTAGCTCTCAACCGCAAGCGACATATAGGAATTAATATTCTCCGTGGGCACGGCAAGCTCGTTTTCCGAACGTAGGAAGGCGCAGCCGTCAAATTTATCGGTATCGCGTCCGCTCTTGAAACCGAAACGCTCGAAAATTGCGAAAGGCGCACTCTCGGATATCGGACAGACGTTCATAAGTCCGGTCTCTTTGACAACGTCGTGAGTATAATTCGCCTTATTGATCGAAACGAGCACGCGCATCGGGTCGCTTGTAAGCTGAACAACGGTGTTGCATATCATTCCGTTATCCTTTTTGCCGTCATTCGAGGTGATAACGTAAAGACCGTATCCGATATTGTAAACAGCACTCTTATCGCCAACGGGAAGCTCCTTGAGCTCATCCTCAAGCTTTTCGATAACGTCACCGGAAGCAAAGCAAAGGGGACAGACGACTTCTTTCCCGGCGGGAATTTCAAATACTTCACCGCAGATATGGCATTTATATTTCATTGAAAAATACCTCCCAAATATATATAATTCAGTATATCACAAATAAAACAAATTTTCAACATATTTTATAATATTTTTCTCAAAAATACAAATTTTATCCCAATTGCACTTGAATGTTCACATATTTTATGGTACAATTCCTAAGTATAAATTTTATGGAGAAAAATCATGTCGGGAACTCTTCTGAAAGTCAAAAACACCCTTGTCGGCGACCGCGCTTTTTATAAGCGGATTATCGCCATCCTCATACCCATCGTTATACAAAACACCTTCACAAACGCCGTCAGCCTTGTCGACAACGTGATGGTCGGACGCATCGGTGAGATCGAAATGTCGGCGGTTGCAATCGTAAATCAGCTTCTCTTCGTCTTCAACCTTTGCATATTTGGCGGACTTTCGGGTATAGGAATCTTCACCGCACAGTTTGCGGGCGCAAAGGATTCTGCGGGCGTGCGCCGTACCATCCGCGCAAAGAACTATCTCTCGCTCGCGATGCTTATCCTCGGTCTTATCATCTTTATCGCAATACCCGTTCCGCTTCTCAGGCTCTACGTCGCAGAGGATACATCCCCCGCAGATGCCGAGCTAATGCTGACACACGCGCTTGATTACCTTTACATAATGCTCATCGGATTTGCGCCCTTTGCAATAGCGCAGGTCTACGGCTCAACTCTCCGTGAAGAGGGAGAAACCACGCTACCTATGATCGGCGGTGTCGTTGCGATTCTTGTCAACCTCATGCTCAACTATATTCTCATTTTCGGCAATGAGGGACTTTCCTTTCTTCCCTTTGCTCCGATGGGCGTTGCGGGCGCGGCTGTAGCCACCGTTATTTCGCGTTTTGTCGAAATGATAATGCTCGTAGTCATTACTCACACCAAAAAGAACAAATACCCCTACTTCATCGGAGTTTACCGCACCGCAAAGATCCCGCTCGGTCTCTGCAGCGATATGCTCAAAAAGGGCTCCCCTCTGCTTATCAACGAGTTTCTCTGGTCCTTCGGTATGGCAGTACTTCTGCAATGCTACTCGGTCCGCGGACTTGAATGCGTTACCGCGGCAAATATATCCTCGACTGTACTCAACCTCTTCAACGTCGTTTGCTTCTCGATGGGAAGCGCGATCGCGATCATACTCGGTCAGTACCTGGGCGCCGATGAGATCGATGAGGCAAAGGATTCTGTCTGGAAGCTGTTCGCCCTCTCCGTCGCCTCCTGCCTCGTTATGGGCACGGCGATGGCACTCTGCTCGGGCATAATTCCCAAATTTTATGAAGCGAGTGAAACCACCCGCGAGCTTGCGGCTTCGATGCTCTTAATCGTTTCCTGCACGATGCCTATCTTTGCATTTGCGCACGCGGTGTATTTCACCCTTCGTTCGGGCGGAAAGACGCTTCTTACCTTCATCTTTGACTGCGGATTTACATGGGGAGTAACCATACCCTTCGCATTCATTTCGGCTCACTACACGAGTATGTCGATCCTCACCCTCTACCTCTGCGTCCAGCTTCTTGACCTTACCAAATGTATCGTCGGATACATCCTCATCAAAAAGGGAATCTGGATCAACAGACTTATTTCCGATTAACGAAAATGCTCTGCTTCGGCAGAGTATTTTTTATTTTAGTTAGATAAAATCTTGCAAAATGCTTGATTTAATATTAATAATATGTTATAATTACCTTAATATCTTTTATATTCCGAAAGGAGTCAAAATTTATGGTAATAGCAGTTATCGGCTGTGGCAGAATTGCCCAGAACGCGCATTTCCCCGCGCTTTCGAAGATCGAAGGTCTTCGCATCAAGTATGCCTGCGACCTCATCCCCGAGAAAGCACAGCAGATGAAAGAAAAATACGAAATGGTCGAGAACGCCATCACGGACTACAAGATCGCCCTCGCTGACCCCGAGGTTGAGGCTGTCTTCGTTCTCACGCCCAACTACGCGCATTACACCGTAACTATGGACGCTCTCCGCGCAGACAAGCACGTCTTCTGCGAGAAGCCCGTTACCGTCAACTACGCCCTCTCGAAGGAGATGGCTGACGAGGCGAACGCGCGCGGCAAGATGCTCAACATCGGCGTTTGTAACCGCTATCACAAGTCGGTTGAAATGCTCCGCGAAATGAACGAGCGCGGCGAATTCGGTAATATCTACCACGTTTACTGCTCCTTCCGCGCTCACCGCTCCATCCCCGGTCTCGGCGGCGATTTCACCACCAAGGCGCAGTCGGGCGGCGGAGTTCTCATCGACTGGGGTATTCACTACTTCGACCTCATCCTCTACATCCTCGGCTCTCCCGACCTCAAGACCCTCACCGCCAACGCTTACAACGAGATGGCGAAGGATATCAAGTCCTACACCTACAAGAGTATGTGGGCGGAGGACACGATGAACCCCGAAGGAACCAACGACGTTGACGATATGGTCACCGGATTTATCCGCACCTCGGGCTCCTCGATCTCCTTCAACGGCGCGTGGGCGCAGAATATCGGTAAGGGCGAAGCCTTCATCGACTTTATGGGTGATAAGGGCGGTGCACGCCTTGACTACGGCAGAAAGTTCACCTTCTGGTCGGGCGACACACTCGAATCCTTCGAGCCCGAGTACGACATTCCCAATATGTATCTTTGCGAGGACGAGGCATTCTTCGAGGCTTGCAACACCGGCGTAAAGAACCGTTCTCACATCGACAATATCCTTAACAGCATGCGTCTGCTCGACACTCTCTATCAATCCGCAGAGCGCGGCGAAGAAATCAAACTTTAATTTTTGGAGGTAAATATTATGGGTTATTTTCCTATAGGCGCAATCGTTGACTCCTTTAAGATGGAGACACATGAAGCAATAAAGAAGGCGGCTTCGATGGGCATTGAGGGCCTTCAGATCTACTGCACTAAGGGCATTCACGCTCCCGAAAACTTCTCTAAAGAAGACCGCCGCGAGCTTCTTAACTTCGCAAAGGATCACGGTCTTAAGTTCTCCGCTATCTGCGGAGACCTCGGTGGCGGCGGATTCACTCATCCCGAGCTTAATCCCGAGAAGATCGAAAAATCCAAGCGCATCATCGATATGTGCGCAGACCTTGAGACCGGCGTTGTTACCACTCACATCGGCGTCGTTCCCGAGGACAAGAACCACGAGCGTTACAAGATCCTTCAGGAGGCTTGCCACGAGCTTGCTATGTACGCCGACAGCGTTGGCGCAAAGTTCGCTATCGAGACAGGTCCCGAAAGAAGCATCGTTCTCAAGGAATTCCTCGATTCGCTCGGTTCCACCGGCGTTTCCGTCAACCTCGACCCCGCAAACCTCGTTATGGTAACCGGCGACGACCCCGTGCAGGCTGTTTATAATCTTCAGAAATACATCGTTCACACCCACGCAAAGGACGGCGTAAAGCTTCTTGACGTTGGTCCCGAGATCGCTTACCGCGTCGTTCATCCCGTTCCCGAAGAGTTCCAGGGAAAGAAGTTCTATCAGGAGGTTCCGCTCGGTCAGGGCAGCGTTGACTTCCCGAAGTACCTCGCGGCTCTCAAGGACATCGGCTACAAGGGCTTCCTTACCATCGAGCGCGAGTGCGGCGAAGATCCCGCGGCTGACATCGGAATCGCCGTTGAGCATCTCAAGAAGAGCATGGCAGGTCTTTGATTATGAAGATTTCCGTCAGTTCATATTCATTTCAACAGTATATCAAGGCGGGCAAGCTCACGCAGCTTGACACCGTAA
The DNA here is from genome assembly GCA_045535375.1 of Eubacteriales bacterium. Classification (GTDB taxonomy): domain Bacteria; phylum Bacillota; class Clostridia; order Oscillospirales; family CAG-272; genus CAG-390. The sequence goes on along the minus strand of JAZSLM010000126.1, from coordinate 30,983 downwards.
AGGCGGCTTACGACCTCGGTCTGCGCGCCATTGAGTTTATCGACCTCTGCCCCGAGCAGGGCAAGGCTCCCACTCTTGAGGAGCAGAAGGAATACGCCAAGCTCATCCGTGCCGAGGCTGACAAGTACGGTATGGATATCAACGCCTACACCATCGGCGCGAACTTGTTCCAGAAGGGCGAGGAAGCCGAAAAAGAAATCAAGCGTCTTTGCGATCAGCTCGACGTTGCCGCCATCCTCGGCGCAAAGGTAATGCGCCACGACGTTTGCTGGGCATACGGCAAGGAAGCCGACGCGCGTTCCTTCGAGCTGATGCTCCCCACCATAGCCGCTAACGCCCGCAAGGTCACCGAATACGCTGCCACCCTCGGCATCAAGACCTGCTCCGAGAACCACGGAACCATCGCGCAGGACAGCTACCGCGTTGAAAAGCTCTTCTCCGCCGTCGGACACGAAAACTACGGTCTGCTCGTCGATATGGGCAACTTTGCCTGCGTTGACGAGGACAGCGCCGTCGCAGTTTCGCGCCTCGCGCCCTATGCGTTCCACGTTCACGCAAAGGACTGGTTCGTTCACGAATTCGACGAGGATTTCGCATCTGGCTATCACACCCGCGGATGCCGCAGACTTGTCGGCTGCTCCGTCGGTGAGGGCGACATCCCCGTAAAGCGTTGTCTCGCCATCCTCAAAAAGGCGGGTTACGACGGCTACGTTTCGATCGAATACGAAGGTCCGAACGACTGCATCGAGGGCATCAGGCTCGGAATTGAAAATCTTAAATCATTCGGAGTGACTACCGAATAAACCAAATGTCTCCCGAACCTCGGGAGACATTTTATTAGGAGAATTATAATGAAAATTACATTTTTGGGCACCTCTCATGGCGTGCCGTCGGCGGAGAGATATTGCTCCTCGACAATGATCCAAACAAACGGTAACGCCTACGTCATCGACGCGGGCGCGCCGATAACCGATACCATTCTCCGCGCAGGCGCAAAATTTGAGGACGTCCGTGCGATCTTCACCACGCATTGTCACGGCGACCATATAGACGGAATTTTTCACTTCATCGATCTTTCGCAGTGGTATTGGAAGAACTCGGATTACGACGTTTATCTGACCTCGCAGGCTGTTATCGACGCTATCCACGCGGTTCTGAACGCGGTATCCCCCGGCGCAAAATTCCCCGAGGACCGTCTTCGTCTGCACGTTGCTACCGGCGACACGAAGTTTGAGGACGAAAACATCAAGCTTTCCTATATCCCGACCAAGCACATAAACGACGCGCACCTGAGCGCGGCAATGGACATTGAGATCGAGGAAAAGCGCATCCTCTTTACGGGCGATATGTCGCAGAAGCTCGCCAAGGACGACTTTCCAAAGGTAGCCTTCGAGAAGGAATACGACCTCATCGTATGCGAGCTCGCGCACTTCGGCATCCCCGAGCTGACTCCCTACCTCGACCGCGTGAAGACCAAGCGTTTCGCTTTCACTCACGCATCCGAGCGCAAATTCGGCGACATCGCAGAGCTCGCCGCATCGGGCAAGTATCCCTTTGAGATACTTCATCCGAATGACGGCGACACACTCGAACTCTAACAGATCAAAAGTTTTGATCAAACTTTATAAAAGTTTGCGGATTCTTAAGGCAGCGCCTTAAGTCGACCTCCGCAGAGGTCGAAACTCTCCCCTGCGCTTCGGGATGGCGGCGTCCCGCCGCCATCCCGAACAAACAAGGCATCACCCCCGCGGTGATGCCTTGTTTGTTGACACAAACTCTACCGTCGGTAGTAAGATTTTTCATCTCAACAACCATTGGTTGAATGCCCGTCGTACAAAGTTGTTTACTTTTGAGCATCTTTATGCTATAATGTAGTCACAACCGAAGAGCTCGCGGTGCAAATCGAAAGGAAAACACGATAATGAAAGAAATCAATATCGCCAAAAATATCACCGATCTCAGGAAAAGCAAGGGCATCACTCAAGAACAATTAGCACTCGCGCTGAATATCTCACCCCAGGCTGTTTCAAAATGGGAAACGGGTACATCCCAGCCCGATACGCTCACACTTCCGCTTATTGCGGATTATTTCGAGGTAAGCGTTGACTATCTCTTTTACGGCGAGGATCTTGCCTATAACGATATTTATAAAAAAGTCTTCGATAAAGTTGCCGAACATCCCCAACAAAGCAAAGAATCTTATGAGGATGCACTCAAGATCTTCGGATATGCTCATCACGGCATAAGCCGATGGAATTATAAAAACAGAGAAATACTCATATACAACGAACCGCTTCACCTGTCAAACGAAAACGGAATTTCGCTTTTATCCGGAAAAGGCTACGGTGCAATACTGACAAGGAATTTCTTTGAAAGCATTGACCGTGACACCGTTGATTTTGCAGTCAAGCTCCTTCCCGCATTAACGGAAAAAAACAATCTCCTCGTCTGTCTGGCAATCATATCTATGAGCGATATCAGCTTCGGAGAAATGCAGGAAAAGCTCGGATTTGATGAAAAAACGTTGCGTGCTTCTCTTGACGCACTAATTGAAACCGGCATTGTCATTGAAAAGGTATCAAAACACAAATCGCTTGGGCTCACATACGAGATTCACGGTATGTACCATTCTTGCCTATGTATCATTATCGCTACCTTAGAGATGCAAAGGTATTCTCTGAAAGGGATTTCATGCAATATGGCATTCGGAGATTATCCGGTAAAGATATAATTGCCGCTATCGGCAAAATATCTCTATATTATAACATTAAATCACAGTTATTTTGCCGATATCGGCAAAATAACTGTGATTTTTGTTTCATTTTCTATTGATATTTTGCCGATAATATGGTATAATATATATATCAAGATCACGAGGTATAACGAATTATGAAATATATCACCGCAATCGAAGCGGCAAAAAAGTGGGAAATATCGGAGCGAAGTGTACGCAATTATTGTGCTGAGGGACGCGTGGCAGGCGCGAGCCTCGTTGGTAAAACCTGGATGATACCCGAGGACGCTCAAAAGCCAGTACGAAAGCCGAGAAAGGATGCGTCGTCCGATTCTGTTCTCGACGTCTTAAAACGCGAAAAAGAAGCCTCAGTCTCGGGAGGCATTTATCACAAAATACAGATCGAGCTGACCTACAACTCCAATCATATGGAAGGAAGCAAGCTTACCCACGATCAGACGCGCTACATTTTTGAAACCAACACCATCGGAATTTCCGATAAAAACGTAAAGGTCGATGACGTTGTCGAAACCGCAAACCATTTCCGTTGTATTGACTTGATTATTGATAGTGCAACAAATATGCTCAGCGAAAGCTTCATCAAAGAGCTTCACCGCATCCTCAAAAACGGTACCTCGGACAGCAGAAAAAGTTGGTTTGCCGTGGGCGAATACAAACAACTCCCCAATGAAGTCGGCGGCAGAGAGACTACTTTACCCGAGGACGTTGCGAGCGAAATGAAAGCATTGCTCACACGCTATAACTTAAAGAAAGAAAAATCTTTTGAGGAAATACTCGATTTTCATCACCGCTTTGAATGTATTCATCCGTTTCAGGACGGAAACGGGCGTGTCGGAAGGCTTATCCTTTTCAAGGAGTGTCTGCGGAATAACGTTGTGCCTTTCATTATCGACGAAGAACTGAAGTACTTCTACTACCGCGGTCTTTCGGAATGGCCGCGCGAGCGTGGATTTCTTCTTGACACCTGCCTTACCGCGCAGGATAAATTCAAGAAGTATCTTGATTATTTTAAGATTGAATATTGACAAAATATTGAATAATGAAGCCGGCTCAAAATTTCTACTTTGAGCCGGCCTCTTCCTTATTATAAATTCTTTTCGATATACAGCGTATCGTACTGCTTAAGCTTGAATTCCTTGACGCTGACACGAACCTTTGTCATAAAATGCTTTTCGTCGATGCGATGAGCGGTATATCCTCTGCCGAGGTTGGTTTCGATCTCCTTTTCCCCGCCGATATTGGTGATGAGGATGCCGCGCTCTTTGCCGTTCGTTGCCGCCATTGCGTAGAGGCCGTCATCGAAGTCGCCCGTGACCTCAATCTGATCCTCCATCGCGTAAAGCTTACCGAACGCCTTGAAGGAATAATAGGTGCAGTATGGCTCGTAGGTCATCGGATTAAACAGACCGCCATAAACGCTGATACCGACACGCGCGTCGTAGTAGCACATCATCGACATCTTGGTCGCGTGCATTGCCATCATCATCGCCGCAACATCGGCGGATGCCTTTGTCGTTCCACGAGTTTCGCGGGTGCGGTCGGTGTTCCATTCGTTGAGGTGGATCTCTATATCGTGGAAGCCCGCCTCGGCGAGAATTCTTTCGGTGTAATGTTGAATATCCGTCGTGCGGCGGACGTCCATATAGCTGTGATGCGAGAAGAAATCAAGCGGCAATCCATCACGTTTTACGCGTTCGAGAAAGCCGAGAAAGTACTTGGTATGGTAGATCGCGCGAGCCTCCCAATGGGTGATCTCGTGCGGCTGACGGTACTTTTCCTCCTGCTCCATATAGCCGACGTACAGACCTGTGCTTGCGTATCCGCCGATCTTGATGCTGTCGCCGAAGCACTCGCGCAGATGCTTTGAGGTTACGGCGTATAGCTCATAATACTCCTCCGCCGTGCCCTTGAACATATTGTTAAGCTCGATCGATTCCTCATTGTCGGGCTCGTTCCAAATTTCCCAATACTTGATGCCAAAATGAAAACCGTTCGCCCAGCCTTCGTTGTAATGGCGGATGACGTGTTCGCAAATGCGCGCCCACTTTGCCGGATCCTTGGGTGGGAAAATGCGGTATGCTTTGACCATATGCGCGTTTTCGATCGTTACGCCGAGGCGGAAATAAGGTTCGACCTTTGCAGCGATCATTTTGGAAAGGAGCTCATCTGTGAAAGCAAAATCATAGGACTCGGGATCGTTCTCGTCCGCGTCAAAATCACGGAAGAGATTTGGAATATCCACGAAAACGTTATTTGCATAAGCTCCGTATGTATCGTGCAGACGCGAATAAGGAATATTTGCCTCGGTCAGATAATGGAACATATCGTCCTCAACGCCGTTGTCACCTACCTCAACCGGGGGCTGACCGACAGCGTGCATCGGTTTGACCTTGCCAATTATTTTGTCAAAATCAAAATTCAGTTTCATTTGTTTTCTCCCTGTATTTTTCATCCTCACAAGCGTAGCCGAAGTACATCATCTCCCATACTGCGGGATCGCTGACTGTTTAGACAGTCTTGCCCTTCCCTTTAAGCAACCTCAAAAACTTTCCACTATTAAAGCAGCTCGCTGAATTTAACGATATACCCGTCAAATTCGCTGCTCATTTCTTTGGTGTATTCAGCAGAAGAATCATCGTAAACTCCGTAGACCTTCATTCCCGCCACTTTTGCGGTGCGGCAGGCGCCGAGGTTATCGTCGAGGAAAGTGACCTCGTCAACGCTCTTGCCGAGTCGCTTTGCAGCCTCGACGTAGATCGCGGGATCAGCCTTCGTCATATCGAAATCGTTGCAGGACCAGACGTTGTCGAAAAGATCGTAAAGTCCGAGGCGCTTGAGGCAGGGATCGAGGGTCAGATGTGGGCTTGCGGTCAGCACGTTGACTCTGTCGCCGCGCGCGCGGAGGGCAAGAAGCGTCTCGCGGACGGTCTCCTTTGCCAGGATATTGTTCGCGTACTGCTCGTACATATACTTACCCATGCGATCGGTGATCTCCTCAAAGGAAAGCGGTACACCGAGCTCGAGATAATACTTCGCCGTGCCGATATAACCGAGGGGCGTGATGATCTTTATGATATCGTCGGGATAGGGCGTGCCGGTCTCCTCGAGAATACGGATCATCTGCGATGCGTATGTCGGCATCGAATCGACGAGCGTGCCGTCAAAATCAAATAAATAAGTCATTATACTTCCTCAAAATCAACAGTCTTGCCGAGCTTATCCGACTCAAATGCAGCCTCGATCACGCGGAGGACGCGGCGCATCTGGTCGTGCTTGACGATCTGCTCTGCCTCGCCGCGAATTGCCGCGGTGAAGTTGCGGTAGTAATCGTGAACGTCGGAGTCCATACGCTCGATGTAGCTCTCCTCGAGGGTGTCCTCGGCGCGGGGAGCCATAGTCTTGGTCATACCTGCGGCGGTAACGACGGGCTTGACCTCGCCCTCCTCGACCGTCTTGCAGGAGATAACGCGGGTGCGGTCGCGCCAATCCTCGATGATAGCCGCGCCCGAAGTACCCGTCATATAGAATCTGGGAAGCGAGATGAAATGGTGGGTTCCGACCTCGATGTGACCGACGGTGTCGTCCTCGAAGATAATGTCGAGCTTGAAGCCGTCGTCAACTTCCTTGTTTGTGATATGTTCGCAGAGGCAACGCACCTGCTTGATCTTCTTGTCCTCGAAGATGAGGAGCATCTGGTCGATGAGGTGAACGCCCCAGTCGTAGATCATTCCGCCGCCGTGCTCGGGCTTGCCTCTCCAGTCGCCGGGAACGCCGCGCGATCCGTGGATTCTTGATTCGCAGGAGAAAACTCTGCCGAGCTTACCCGAAAGATATGTTTCACGCATCATACGGAAGTCGATATCCCAACGGCGGTTCTGGTGGACGGTAAAGAGTCTGCCGCATTCCTTTGCAACCGCGATGACCTCCTCAAGCTCCTTCGAGTTGAGAACAACAGGCTTCTCGGTGATAACGTGCTTGCCCGCGCGGAGAGCCTTGATCGCGATCTCTGCGTGAACCTCGTTGGGTGTCGCGATGGTAACGAACTTGATCTCGTCATCCGCGAGCAGTTCTTCAAGGGAAGAATAAGCGCGGATGCCATTGGTCTTTGCAAGCTCGACCTTCACGGGATTGATGTCGTAGATACCGCAAAGGTAAGCGACGTCGCTTTCAAGGATATATCTGGTGTGCCAGCCGCCCATTCCGCCGTAGCCAATAACGGCGCAGCCTGTTTTCTGTACGTTTTTAACTTCGCTCATAGTCTTTGCCTCACGTTTTCGTGGATTTTTTGGTTTTAGGAATAATATACCTATACATATAACATTATAAGACAAAATGTGCTTTTAGGCAAGTCATTTATGGGTATTTAACAGACAAATATTGCGATATGCAAAAAGCAAGCCCCGAAGAGCTTGCTTTTGTGTTATATATAATTATTCTTCCCTTCTCCTACGAATGATGCAGAGAAGCGAAACCGCCACCGCCATTCCGCCAAGGCTGATGGCGAGGGTGTCGAATGCGTTGTCACCCGTTGCGGGGGAATCCAAATCAATATTTGATGGGATTCCGACGCCGTATTTTTCATATATTGCCTTATCCTCGACAAGGTATTTGTTGTAATCGGCGTTCAACGTTGTTCTTGCAGTCTTCGCTCTCAGATATTCGCAATCATCAAGCACCCAGCCATACTCGGTTTTAACAAAAGCGACATCAAAGGCGTATAAAGTATAACCCCATTCTCTGGGATGATCTTCAAAAGTTCCATGGCATATCAATGTTCCTGTTGCGCGGTTACCGTTTATAACGAGAGAATCTATCGTCGGTCTTGCGCAATATTCTCCTCTATTGAGAAAAGTGATCCAATCCGAGGCTTGCCAATCGTTTTTCGATTCATAAAACGCATATCTCTTACCGTCCTGCACATAAAAGAGCGGCACGTTTTCTTCGGAAGCATAATCATTCAAGAACACCTGCGCCGCGGCATCGGTGAAATACTTCCTGCTTTCTTCGACGAGTCCTTCATACGAACCTCCGGGGAGCTCATCCTCTTTTACAAGACAATATCTTGAAAATTCACCCCAAGGGTCTGCAAAAAAATCTTCCCCGAACGGTGTTATATATACTTTTTCGTCATACGGCATATTCACATGAACAGTTCTGTAGAACTGAAATATATCGTTCAAACGATGCTCAAAGTATCTTAATCCTACGGCATCCCCCGCATAAACCGTATGCTCTATTTTTCCGGGTGACATCAGCATCGAAGCAAACTCACATTCAGATATACGCCATCCTGTCGGCGTTTTTTCAAAACTGCATTCAACCTCCGAATAATCTATTTGGATACTCCACTTTCGATCGGTAATCGGAACAAATGTTATTATATCACAAAGTACAACACCCCGTGCGTGAGTTCCGTCACCTTCGGTCACGATAACTGTATTATCTCCTTTATCATATATAAAATAGTTAAAATCATGATTTGATTCGGCATAAGCCGGTGTAACATATATCACGCCGTCCTTTGCCATAAACAATTGACGGGTATTATCGGCATAAGATTGGGTCGTGAACTTTTCATATACCGCAGCGTTAAATACCGTTGCTGCATACTCAAAGAATCCCATATATGATCCGCCGGGTAATAGCTCGCCGCGAACCTCATAATAGTAATACTCCTTACCATTGTCATCCTTGACCGTTAGGTAAAGGAAATTCTTATCATTTAATTCGTAAAGATACTGGTCATACCGTTCAGCATAAGTACTAAGCAAATTATAGGCATCATAAGCCTTAAACACAAGTTTCTCAGCTTCGCTCTCACTGATAGTTTTGGACTTTGCCGCAACCATCGGCGCAAGTGCCGAAAAGGCAGCCAAAACAAAGGCGAGGACGAAGATCATAGATGTTAATTTTTTCATAGACATTTACTCCTTTTTGGTTGTCTTTTTTGGGGCTACTACCCTAATTTTATTTTATCATAAACAAAAAAGCAAGTCAAGAAATACTTTTTCACGACTTGCTATTTTGTGTTATTGCACAATTTTAATTATTCTGTTTTGGTTATGTTAAACAAAAACCGATTCTTTCTGTCCACTGACCACCGGTCACTGTCCACTGTTCTCCGCAGGAGAATACACAAAGCTCCATACTCTCCATTCGCCCTTATAAAGCACCTGTAGGACGCTGATACTGCCCGTGAGAGTATCTGTCTGCTCTGCTCCGTCGACGGTGCGTGTGCGCGTTACGCTGAACTCAACGCGGCAGGAAAGGCTCTTATCGGTATATGCGACAAGATCGGTCACTGTCTTTGAATCGACGGTGAAGGAGTCGTATTTCGGCATCAGATTTACGTCGCGGTAGGATTCCATAACGCCGACGTAACCCGCCGTACCCTCGATCATCTGCGCCTTGAGCGCGTTGTAATTATCATTGAACGCCTTTTCGTTTTCGACGTTGTTCCAAGCACCGCCGCCGCAGATATACGCGATGTAGCTTTCGGCGAATTTTTCAGCCGCCGCAATGCGGTCTGCATCAAAAACGTCGCCTGCGCTGTAATCGAAATCGCATCTCATAGCGTAGCCTTCCACACTCTTGCCCGCAAGAGGAAGATCTGCATCACCCATTTTTGCGGTCACGTTTGGCTCAGCAAGGTAGCCGGTGAGAACGTATTTGTCAAAATTCGGAACCGCTCCCTCGATCACTCCGAGCTCGGAGACCTCGTATCTGCCAAGCGCGGTAAAACCGTAGGCAATATCCTCGGCAGTTGCCACCGTCTTTTTATCGGAAGCGATCGCCTTTCCGTTGACGAAAAGTTCCGCGCCCGTGGGAAGGATGACCGTCAGAGTATATTTGCACTCGGCGGGAGTGTTGAATTTATAGTTCCCACCGTCACTCGAAAGGAGTTCGACAGGAGTTTCGCCTATCTTCGCCTCGACTTCGACCTCGCCGAAGAGTTTATCGACAGTCCAGACGCTCAGTCGCGGAAGAGTTCCTGTTCCGCCGTCATCAAGCGTGCCGAGTTCGCCATCGATCTCTGTTCGACTCGCCCACTCCTCGGTCAGCTTGATTCCGCTGACGTATGCGTCAACGCCGACAGGCACGGTCACGCTGATCGAATGCATTGCACTTTCGGGATAATAGAAGAACCATTCTCCCTCGCCCGTCTGCTCGCAGACAAGGCTTTCGCTGCCAAGAGTTGCGGAAAGCTCGGGGAGGAAATAGATATCATTGAAAACGTAAACGTCACAAGGAGCAACGTCGTGACCCTCCTCCGCTATAGAAAGCGCAGGATACGCACTCGTGCGTTTTTCCTTCATCGAAGCGTCGATATCCGCGCCGTTGACCTTGAGACTTGCGCCCGAGGGAACGAGAATGCGGTATTCGGGGAAATCGACCGAGTCGAAATAGGTAATATCAAATTCAAGACGAAGTGCCTGCCACTCGCCCGTGGAGAAAAGTCCGACAGAGTTGTCTGCTATGACGAGCGCGGCAAAATGCACGCCGTCCGAGAAAAGCTCGTAAACCGTGTTTCCGTCCGCCGAGGGCGTAATTCTGCGCAGATACGTGATCTCGCCAAGCTCAAAAGAGGGAGAGAGCACGTCGTAAGCAAGCTTTGACGCGTCCTCGTAATCGGGATAGGTATTAGGAAGATTGAGCCTGAGCTGCTGGCGCCAAGTTTCGATATCCTTTTCGGCAATATAACTTTCAACAAAAAGGTCTGCGCGGCCCGCGTCGTGGATCTCGAAAAGCCGCCACATAACAACGGCGAGAATGCCGAGAATGAGAACTGCGGCGCTGAAATATGCAAGTAAGCCCTTGAGCAGCGCGTGCGCCTTGGGGTGCCTTCTTTTTTCCTTGCCCGCAAACTGCGCGTCAAGACCGATACCGATCTTGGAATTCACGTCGCCTCTCTTGCCGGAGGTTTCGGACATCGAGATAATATTTTTAACTTTGCCGATATCTTCGGGATTGTTCTTCGGGAGATTTTTATCTGGCATCAGTTGGCACCTCCCTTCACGATAAGTGAGAATCCGTTCTCGCACTTTGAACCGAGCTGACCGACGCCGTCTGCGTAAAACGCACCCTCGGCGCGGATAGCCGCGGCATTCACTGCGCCGTATTCATACATAAGCGAAGCGAGCTCGGAATATGTGATACCTGCGGGGTAGAACCCGCGGTCGTTAGCAAAAATGAGGATAAGCGAGCCGTCAGCCGCCTGACCGATGGCTACGCGCGAGGAATAACCGCCGCCTAGATCTGTATTCGGAGTGGAATTCGCTATCAGAACGCGGTCGACTGCAATACCCCAGGTATAGCCCGAATTTGCCGCATCGTAGAGAGTTTTTGCGCCGATATCGAGGATTCCCTCCTCGCCCATAGCGCAGAAGCAGTATATCTCACCGTCATCACCGCGGTAAGAAATGTAATCGCCGATGATGAAGGCTTCAACGTCGTCGGTCATGCCTAAGGCGTATTTTGCGGTGGATACTCCGTCGTTTTTCTTGCCGAGAGCGATATCGTCGGGGGAAACACCCGTGATCACAACGGCATCCCACGCGGAAGATACGTCATTTATATAATGAAGGTTGGTTTTATAATTTCCGTTTTCGGGGAGCGCGATATCGCCTTCCTCCTGCTCGGGCGGCATATAGAAAAGCGAAGATTCGAGTTCTTCGGCGCTGAAAAAGAGCCCCGCAAGAGGAAATCTCTTTTCGGCAAAGGTCGCGCATAGGCGCGCGGACTCCGTCTTTGCGGGTCCTTTGGCGATGACAAAGGCGGCTGCCGCAAGAGCACCGAGAAGTATGACGGCTGTAAGAAGGATCACAAGCATGAACGCGAGCAGAACCTTTCCCGTTTTTTTCTTCCTTTTGATAACCTTTGACATACAGGCCTCCGAGCACAATATACTATTATATATTTTACAACAAAATAAGACAAAAGTCAAGAGCTTTTTCTTGAACAAAAAATAACGGCCGATCACTCAGCCGTTATTTCTTCGGTAATATTTTCTTCTTTTGGCATAAAAATGCCGAGTGCAGTCATCACGTTTTCAGCACCTGCGTTCATTGCCGCGCGCGTTTGCGATTCACAATCCGGCGCATCTCCGCAGCCGAGAAGCACTCGGATCGAAAACTCGCGGCAAACCGTGAGGGTTCTCGAAACTCTGTCGGTTATCAGCGATTCCGCGGTCATAAGTGCGGGAACCGTGAGGGATTGCAGATCAAGCGCAAGGAATCCGCATTTCTTTGTGATCTCGACAAGATTTTCATGCGCATTTGGAGCAACAAGATAATCAAACGGGAGCACGAGTCCGATAGCAGTGGATCTTCCCTTTTGCTCGTAAATATCCGAAATGAAGGAAATGCCTTCCTCGATCTCATATTCAAACCCGACAAGAAGTATCTCTTCGATGCCCGCGTCGATAAGCTCGCAGATCAGCGCGATCTCATAAGCTCGCATGATCTCGCTGCTTTGACCGGATCGTTCGGTATGTTCGATCTCGAAAACACCGCATATACTCTTTCTTTCGCCGTAAAAGCTTCTGATAGCCTCAAGTCCCCGGTCAAGCGCAGTGTCACCCGCAACGTCTATTCCGTATTCAAGGCTGATGGGCGAAGAATACGCAAGAATCATCTCTCCGCTTTCCTTGTCCTTTTCGCGCAAAGTCAGCGAAAGCGAATCGAATCTGATAGACTCTTCGGGCACGGAAGTGTCTTCCTCCGCGGTTTCCGCAACGTTTTTGCTTTCTTCCGCAGAAAAATCGCTGCCAAAGAATATTCCCATTGCGATAACTTCGTCGGGCGCATTTGCATAATATAATTCCGTCTCCGCGGCTATCGGCTCCGTCGTATCCTCGATCACTGCCTCTGCAAGTCCACGCAGGTAGTTACCGAGCATAACGGCAAACACGAAAAGGAGAAGCGCCGTGCAAACGAATATGACCGCAAGCTTGCCGCCCTGACCCATCGAGGTGTGATGACGGCTTCTGAAGGCTCTGCGCCTTCCGCCGCTGACTGTTCCCATTTATTCGATCTCCAGAATGTTTATCGACTTGCCGTAATCGTTAAGGGTAAATTCAAGATCTTCCTTGTAGGATGCCAGGATCTTGTTGAACTCGGAGCCGAGAACGTCATCCTTGAAATCATCGTAATTCTGCTTGACGTAATTCTCTTCGAGTTCAAGGCGAAGGATGATGTAGTATCCGTCGTCGGTTTCAACAACGTCGCTGAGCTGATTTTTGCCAAGGGCAAACGCCGCAAGCTCGTAATCATCTCCGTAATCTGAGGTGTATCTTGCGAAATACTTGCCGTGAGTGGTTGTCATTGTGTAATCGGCACAATGAATACCCTTGAGCATGATCATCTCCATCTCCTTATTGTCGCTTGCCGCGAGCTGAGCCTGAAGAGTCTTCGCCTTTGCAAGATTTTCCTCGGTCACGCCCTTAAGGAAAATGTGATTGGTACGGATGAAATTATCCGACTTGAAATATTCGTCGATATATTCGTCGCTGCTTTCAATTACGCCGAGGTCCTGAACAAGAATATAGAAAAGCTCGGTCGCGCACGTTTCCGCCGCGTTATAAAAGCGGTAAAGATTGTCGGTCAGATACTGGGAAGCAAGCAGCTCCTTGTACTTTCTCACACTTCCGCATTGATCAACCGTAATTTCAACAGTTTCCTGAACCGCATCGAGAATGGGTTTCTCGTTCATCATAAGCGCAGCACCGCCGCCGAAGTAATAGTAATCCGCCATCGCCTGAACGGCATAGTAGTCGCTTACCATCTTTTCGCTGACACGCGCCCAGAGCTCGTCCTTGTAGCTTTCAGCCTTTACGGGATCGGTCCAGATATCCTCGCCGTATTTCAGCGCCATATCGTACTTGAAGTTGAGAACAAGATATCGAAGCTCCTCATATCTCACTTCGTATTTTCCGACGGCGCCGATAACTTTAGCCTCTTGTTCCGTGCTCTTTATCGGCTTTACTCCGCAAGAGGTGAGAACGGCAGAGAGACAAATAAGAATCGCAAGTGCGAGCGAAACACGCTTTATAACCTTGAAGTTCATAACAATCTCCTATTAATATATTAGTCAGTTAATGATACCACATTTTTGTTACTCCAATATGAATAATTGAAAATTCATAAATAAATTTGCAAAAACCATTTGCAACCGGAGCGTTTTTATGATATACTATATATAATAAATCTAAAGAGGACGTTTATCATGGAAGAAAAAAACAGAATATCGCTCTCATCGCTTATCAAGGAATTCAAGTTTGAAGAAACGTATCTTCCCCACGCTGCGGAAGAGATCTTTGTCACCGTGCCCGAGGTAGACCGCCCCGGACTTGCGCTGACAGGTTTTTTCGACTTTTTTGAGGCATGCCGCATTCAGCTTCTCGGCATCGCCGAATATACTTATCTCAGCACCATGAAGGATGAAGAGCGCGACGTGCACATTCGCGACTTCGTTGCGCACAAACCGGTTGCCATCATAATAACTTCCGGCAACAAGCCCTTCCCCGAGTTTATCAAATATTGCATAGAATACGAAGTTCCGCTTCTTTTGACCGAAGAACTGACCTCGGCAACGATGGCTGCGCTCTTTGCTTCGCTCAACGTGCACCTCGCGCCCTGCATCACGCGCCACGGCGTACTCGTTGAGGTTTACGGCGAGGGTATCCTCATCCTCGGCGACAGCGGCGTCGGTAAATCCGAGACCGCGATCGAGCTTGTAAAGAGAGGCCACCGCCTTATCGCGGACGATGCGGTTGAGATCAAGCGTGTATCAAAGAAAGCTCTTGTCGGCTCCGCGCCCGAGATCCTGCGCCACTATGTTGAGCTTCGCGGAATCGGTATCATCGACGTCAAGCGTCTTTACGGTATAAGTGCCGTAAAGGACACCGAAAAGCTCGACCTCGTCATCAATCTTGAATCCTGGGTTCAGGGTAAGATGTACGACCGACTCGGTCTTGACGACCAGACGGTCAACATTCTCGGCATCGAGCTGCCCTCGCTGACCATCCCTGTCCGCCCCGGACGAAACCTTGCCATTATCCTTGAGATCGCGGCGATGAACAACCGCCAGAAGAAGATGGGATACAATACCGCCGAGGAGTTTAATAAGCGGTTGATGGCTATGATGGGAATAGAAGAGTAAAGTTGCTAGTTACTAGTAGCTAGTTGCTAGTTGAAGGTAAATTTCCGCCCTAATCGGGCGAAAATTTTCATTTTTATAAAAATTTATAAAAAAGGATGAAGTTTTGTTCGAACTTTTTCAAAAGTTCGCGAATTCTTAAGGCAGAGCCTTAAGTCGCGCCCCGCAGGGCGCGAAACTCCCCTTGTGCTTCGGAATGACTGCGCCCCGCAGTTATTCCGAACTAAAACGGCATCGCCCTTGAGGTGATGCCGTTTTAGTTATATCAAGATTTTTTGTTTTCCTCAAAACAATGCACAAGGCGTATGACTATCTCCTTTTCCTCGTTCGAAAGCGAAGAAATATCGACTGTCATTTTATCCGAAAGCGAGAGGAGGTAGTCCGCGCTGACGTGAAAGAGCTGAGTCATTTCGATAATATTGGCTAAAGATGGCGAGGAAAAAGACATCTCCCAAGAATTGACCGCACTGCGCGAGATTCCGAGACAGTTTGCAAGGTCAGTCTGTGTCATTCCCGCCTTGTCACGCAAATATCTGATTCTGTCTGCTATGTTGTATATCATTATCAAAAACCTCCATTTTTGATTATTTTACTATACATTTTGCGATTATACATTATCAATAATGATAATTTGCACTTGACAAACATACAAAACTGATGTATAATAATATTATCATAAAAAATCAAAGTTAAGGAGTATTGTTATGGCTAATCAAAATATCGTACAGCAAAACACCACCGACACTTCTCTTTTGGAAAGATTAAAACTAATTGACAACATTGTCCGTATTGCAACAGCATTAAATGCCGAAAGTACAAATCTGCAACTTGAAGCAGAAAACGAGCGTAAAAGAGCCATCGAAGCTAAGAATAGCCGAATTTGGGCACCATTGCTTACTTTGCTTTTTTTCTGGCCTGCCGCACCATTTGTCGCAATAATCCTATGGCTGCCGCGAAACGGTCCCAAACCGCATCTTAGAAAAGCAGAAGAAATTGAAATGCAGCTAAAAAAGAAGGCAAGTGAAGCTAGTGAATATGTTCAACAAAATATTGATACGCTAAAATTTATTCCTAATAAATATTGGTACCCTATTGCCACCAATTATCTTGTTGAACTTATTGAAACAGGACGCGCCGATACTCTACCAACAGCCATCGACAAATTGGAAGTACAAATCCATTATTGGAATATGGAAAATAGTATGAAGGAGCAACTAAAGATTCAACAAACCCAATCAGATCTTTTGGTCGGAATTGCACTTGCCACAACAGTTTCTGCAATTTCCAATATGTGCGATAATTAATAAATCAAATAAGATGACCGAGCTTTACGTATTTAGTAAAGCTCGGTCATTTTTATTATCAATAAGGGTAATATATAACTTTTTCTCCCTAAAATCAGGGCTTTTTTTATTGAATCCGTGATACTTTTGAGACTATCGGTGACGGGTGTATTCGGTTTGAGACTGTTCTCGGCGGTACAATGATAGCGGTACAGACGGGAAAGCGAGGTCAGAATGTCCGCAAACGACAACTCACCGCAAAACGAACCGAGCCGTACCGCGCTCGAGGAGGCGGCAGACAACGGAAAGATAATATCCGTCTTTGACGATTATCTTTCTACCTGCCGCGCCGAGGGCGCGGAGGGCAAACGCAAAAGTGCGGGCAGGATACCGAACGTCGCAGGCTTTTGCCGATTTACCCACAGCACCCTATCCGATTTTGAAAGGCTTCGAAACACACGCCCCGAGGTTCACGGCGCGCTTTGCGCCGCTCTCGAGGACGAGGCTCTCAACTCGGAAATGTCCGCCTCGATCCTATCGGTCTATCTCAAGCTCCGCCTCGGTTATTCGGGCGACGAAAAGGAGGATACGGGGATCACCGACACGGGTCAGCTACGCCTGATCTTCGATCATGACGCTTATGAAGACGGCGGATAGCCCACCCGAACGCGCACTCCGTATAAAAGGCAAGCCGAACGACCGCCAGCGCGAATTTTTTGCCTGTCGGCAGAAGTACGTTGCCTACGGCGGGGCACGCGGAGGCGGCAAATCATGGGCGCTGAGGCGTAAGCTTGTGCTCATGTGCCTGCGATATCCCGGACTTCGCTGCCTGCTTGTGCGAAGAACTCTCCCCGAACTCCGTTCCAATCATCTCTCACCCCTGCTCGCCGAATACGGAGCGATCCTCACTTACAGCGAGCGCGACAAAGAGCTGACCTTTGAAAACGGGAGTCGCATCACTCTCGGCTACTCTGCCGCAGAGCGCGATGCACTCCGCTATCAGGGTCAGGAATACGACGTCATAGCCCTCGACGAGGCAACGCAGCTGAGCGAATATCAGTTTTCAATTTTCAAGGCCTGTCTGCGAGGCACGTCCGACCGCCCAAGGAGGATCTATCTCACCTGCAATCCCGGCGGGATAGGCCACGCCTGGGTCAAAAGGCTCTTTATCGACCGCGAATACCGCATGGGCGAGAACCCGGATGATTACGCCTTCATCCCCGCAACCGTTTTCGACAACGATATCCTCACCCGCGCCGATCCCGACTACGTGCGGCGTCTGGAATCTTTGCCGACACGCTTGCGCGAGGCTTGGCTTTACGGAAAATGGGACATCTTTGAGGGGCAATTCTTTACCGAATTCGACGAGGCTCGTCACGTTTGCGCCGACAACGCCATCCCGCGCGCTTACCACACGATAGCCGCATTCGACTACGGTTTTGATATGCTCGCCGCCTATATCTGCATCTGCGACAAAAACGGACGAGTCTATGTCACCGACGAATTCTGCGCCCCCAACCTGACGCTCGGCGAAGCCGCAAAGAAAGTAAGTGAGCTTTGCCGAAACAGGAGCGTGGAATTCGCCGTAGCGTCTCCCGATCTTTGGAACCGCAGGCAGGACAGCGGAAAAAGCGGATTCGAGATAATGCAATCCGTCCCCGGAATGCCGCCGATGCGCCCTGCGGATGACAGGCGCATCCCCGGCTGGAGAGTTCTGCGCGAATATCTTGCCGACCATGATGACGGCGTCCCCGGCATACTCATCAGCAACCGCTGCCGCGAGCTGATAAGATGCCTGCCCGCTCTGCTCTTCGACAAAAGCCGTGCCGAAGATGCTTCGGGTGAGCCGCACTCGGTCACCCACTCGCCTGAGGCTCTCAGATACGCTCTTATGAGCCGTTTTGCCGCCGACTGCGAATACGAGCGCGCGGGCACGGGCTTCAGATTCAGAAAAACAAATCAGAATTCCTTTTTCGATTAAATATTACGTCTGTACCCTATCGAACAAGGAAGGAAAGGAAAAAACATGGCAGCAATCAAATTCAAATCGGCTCTCGGAGTCGAGAGGATGTATGAAGACGGTTTTGGCGGCATTGATCTGACCGAAGTCAAAGGATCATGCTTCCTTGCCGAGAACCTCGATGCTTGCGCGGACGGCTCGCTGAAAACGCGTGCGGGATATACCGCGGTTGCCGAGCACGAAGGAAGCTTGCGTGCAAGCTTTAATTTTGGCGGAAAGTTATACGCGGTGATCGGAGATTCACTCCTTGTTGGCAACACTGAGGACGGCACCTTCGAGGTCAAAGCCAAACTTGGAAACGGCATCGGCGACTCCGATATCTTCTGCTTCGGCGGAGATATTTACGTTCACGACGGTATCACTCTGTATCTATGGAACGGAAACTCGCTTAAAGCTGTTGAAGGCTATGCCCCTCTTTACGGGAGCGCCTGGGACCCTTCCGCGCGGGGCATGGTAAACGAGGATATAAATCTTCTCTCCGACCGCATCCGAATAACTTATTCACTCAAATACACCACATCCGAATTTTATCTCGGCATCAAGGCGGCATCGGTCGACCGAGCGGAACTCAACGGGTTAACGACTGATCTTGGCAGTCTTGACGCAAGGATCGACGAAAACGATCCATCGCTGTTGCGAACACGCTCTATTTCCGAAAACGGATCGATCACATTCTGGCTGACTCTATCTCCTGAATCTTCGGAAATGCACCGAGTAAGGCAAACCACAAAGGCGTTTGTCTTCGGCAACAACGGCGGCGAGCGTCTGTGTCTTTACAATCCCGAATTATCCTGTAACTTATACTCCTCCGTACCCGTAAAAAGATGGGATCAATTCTATTCCGCATTGACGGCACCCGATTCTCTTCCTTTATATATCCCCGTAACATCCGCGCTTTGCATCGGCAGCGGTGCCGCCGCTATAACCGATCTTGCTCATCATTACGGAAGAGGCCTGCTTTTCACCGAGAACGACGCATGGTTCATCGATTGGGACGGTGATGAAAGAGATCCGAGCGTGCAAAGCCCCAAAAGCTTTCTGCTCAACTCCGCGATCGGCGCCGAACACATAAGAAGCTCCGCACATTTCGATAATGACCCGATAACGTATTTTTGCGGCAGACTCTGGCGCTGGCATTCGGCATCGGGAGTCAGAGACGAGTGCAGTGCTTCTATGGTCTCGGATGCGGTTTCAGAGCTTATCCCAAAGGATTCGGAAAAGATATCAATGCTCTCAATGCCGCAAATGCAAAAGATTTTCATATCCGACGCCGAGGATGCGGCGGGCAGACTTCTCGTATACGATCTTTCGCGAAAAGCGTGGACGGTATACAGCGGCATATTCGCCGAAAAAGTATTCCGTTACGGCAATCTGCCCGCGTTTTCAAGAGGAGGATGCATTTACGTTTTCTCACCCGATGCTTCGGAAGATCGCGAAAGCGATGAGGTATTCACCGTCAGAACGAAGCTCGTAACGCACTTTTCCGATTTCGGATGTCCCGAAAAGATCAAAAGAAGTGCAGCCTTGCTTCTCGATTACGATCTTTCGGGCGGTGGCGGCAAGCTGACGTTTGAAAACGAAAAGGGAGAAAAAACAGTTTCGGTCCTTCGAGGCAAGGCAGGAGGCGGACGCGAGCAATTTTCGGAGTTTTTCAGGCTGCCAAGATTCAAAAAGCTCCGCATGACACTCGAAACCGATTCTCCCGCCGTCATTTACAATGCCATTATTTCAGCAAAGTAAGGAGGAAATATGACAGCAACAACACACAAAAAGACCTGGCGGCAATACGAAGCCGGCAGAAATTACAAAAGGCAGATAGGTCTCTATTCGCGTATATCCGAAAACGAGCGTTTCTACCGAGGTGACCAGTGGCGCGGCGGCGAAGGGCTTCCGAAACCCGTCTTCAACGTCGTAAGCCGTATCGTTGATTACCTCGTTTCAAGTGCCGCGGTCAGTGACGTAAAAATAACCTATTCAGACGAAAATCTCCCCTTCGCGGCAAACTCCGCAGAGGCGGAAAGGGTATCCAAAGCTATCGAGCTGCTCACGCAAAACGCCGCATACCGATGGGAGCATTCACGTCTGCAAAGCGTGATCTACCGTCTGCTTTATGATGCCGCGCTTTCGGGCGACGGACTTCTTTACTGCTCGTGGGACACGGAGATCAAAAGCGGCGGCGGTTGGAGGGGTGATATCGTCACCGAAACTCTCGATTCCGCCAACATCTTCCCCGCGGACGTCACGAATCCCGATATTCAGTCGCAGGATTACGTCATCATCTCGGGTAGGGCAAGCGTTGACTCCCTCCGCCGCGAAGCTCGCCTTTCGGGACTTTCCGAAAAGGAGATCTCAAAAATTACTGCTGACGGCAAAACCGAGATCTATGAAAAGGGCGCGGGCGAGCTTGCAAAATACGAGCCCGAATACGAGGAAGGTGAGGAGCGCGCGACCTATCTGATCAAATTCTTCCGCGAAAACGGCAAGGTGGTATTCGAAAAATCCACACGCGATTGCCTTATCAGACGCGTCGTAACGCCATGCAAGCTTTATCCCATTGCGCATTTTTCGTGGCAGAGGGCAAAAAATTGCTTCTTCGGTAATTCCCCCGTAAGCTCTATGATCGCAAATCAGAAATATATCAACCGCGCTTATGCTATGCTGATGAAGCATATGACAGACACAGCGTTCTCAAAGGTCATCTACGACCGCACGCGCATCCCAGAATGGACGAATGAGGTCGGCGAAGCGATCGGCGCGGTCGGCGGAGGAAATCTTGCCGACGCGGTGACCGTCGTTGGCACGGGTAAGCTTGAAGAAGGCTATCTCGAGCTGATCGAAAATGCCGTGGCGATGACCAAAGAGCTTTCGGGAGCAACGGATACTGCGCTCGGAAACGTCAACCCGACGAACACAAGTGCGATCCTTGCTCTTCGCGAAGCATCAATGCAGGCGCTCGAGCACGTGAGCAGCGAGCTTTATCTCTGCCTTGAGCAGATGGCTTGCATCTGGGCGGATATGACGCTCTGCTTCTGCCCCGACGGCAGACCTCTGCGCACGCAGAACGGATTCGGAAAAATATTCCCCTCGAATCTTCACTCGCTGATCCTTTGCGCGAAGGTAGACGTCTGCGACTCCGCAAGGTATTCCGCATCCGGCACCTTGAGCGTTCTCGACAAACTTCTCAACGGCGGTCACATCACTCTTGCCGAGTATCTTGAACGCCTGCCCGAGGGACTCATCCCCGACCGCCAAACACTTGCCGAAGCACACGGAAAGGAGGCGGACGATGGACGAATCGATTGATCTCATCCCCGAAGAAACCGTTGAAGAAATCACCCTCGAGGAGCCCGATCTCCGCGCCGAAATTGAGGATCTGCGCACAAGACTCGAAAATGCGGAACGCGCCGCACGCGAGATCACAGCGGGATGGCGCGAATTCACCGAGCTTTATCCCGATGCCGATATCTCTTCTCTTCCCGATTCTTTCAATGCGGCACTCGAACGCGGCATACCGCCCGCGGCGGCATATGCCCTCGAGCTCCGTCGCCGGGAGGTATCAAATCGCAGAATTGAAGAAGCCGACCGCAAGGCACGCTCGCTTTCCTCAGGCAGAATCAACGAAGCCGAGGACAGCCTCTATTCCCCCGCCGAGGTGCGCGCTATGAAGCCCGCCGAGGTCAGAAAAAATATTGAAAAGATCCGCCGCTCAATGAAAAGCTGGCGCTGAAACACATTTATTAAAAGAAAGGAAAAATTAAAATGGCACTTACAAACTTTATCTCTACCGTATGGAGCGAAACTCTTCTTTCCCAGATGGACAAAAAGTACATCGCCGTCGCAAACTGCAACCGTGAGTTCGAGGGCGATATCAAGAACCGCGGTGACCGCGTAAAGATCTGCGGCATCGGCGACATCAACATCTTTGATTACACCAAGAACGCGGACTTTGAAAGCGAGGCGCAGGAGCTTTCCGATGCTTTCAAGACCCTTATGATCGACCAGGCAAAGGCGTTCAACTTCCAGATCGACGATATCGAACGCGCACAGACCGAGCCCCGACTCATGGATGCGGCGGTCAAGAATGCCGCGGCTGCTCTCGCAAACACTGCGGACAAGTACGTTTTCTCCCTCTGCGAAAAGGCGGGTAGCAACATCGCGGCATCCGCAACCATCGACAACGTGCTGAATCTCATCATCGACGCTCGCACCAAGCTTCTCGAAAGCAACGTCTGCGATCCCGGCGACATCGTCGTTGAGGTATCCCCCGCCGTCGGTTCCCTCATTCTCAAGAACAAGATCAACGTGGCAAACACCGACACCGCGCTCGAATCCGGCTGCATCGGTTACGTTGCGGGTTGCAAGGTCTACGTGTCCAACAACGTGGTCGTTGAAGGCAACGTACATAAGTGTATGGCTCGTTCCAAGAGAGCAATTGCTTTTGCAGAACAGCTCAGCGAGATCGACGCTTATCGCCCCGAAAGACGCTTTGCCGATGCCGTCAAGGGTCTTCACCTCTACGGCGCGGAGGTCATCTACCCCTCCGAGATGGTAAGACTCGACCTTACCGTTGCCGCGTAAGACGAAAAAGGCAGATAAAATATGACCCTGCAAAGCGTTTATGACACTGCCATTCGCCTCATCGGCGAGGTAAGCGATTCGATCTCCGAATCCGAGCTTGCGGAGCGCGCGCCTTATATCGGTGCCGCGCTCTGCACCGAAGCATCCTCGCTCGACCGCGCATACAGAAAAGCTTTCGGGCTCGAAGAAGCAAAGCCCTTCCCCACGCTATTTCTGAGCCTCGATTCGGATTTTCCTCTCTCCGATCGATTCGCGCCCGCCGCGGCGTATTATATGGCGGCAATGCTGATCCTCGACGAGGACAACGAGCTTTACGAAAAGCTTTTCGACCGCTGGTGTCAGGATCTCGCCGCGATCTCCGCGGAGATCCCCTTCGTTAAAGGCTCCACGGCGGACGTTTATCCCGATTAAATAATCAAAAACGGATACTCAATTCCCGAAAAGGTATTGAGTATCCGTTTTTCTTTTATAGAAGCAATAAATTTGCCGATGCTGTCTTTAATTTAATCGAAAATTTTCGAGCGAAGCGAGAAAATTCACCATAACTTTTCACTTTTCACTCTTCACTTTTCACTACGCCGAAGGCGTCTTATGCCCAGGAAATAGTTCTCGGCTTATCCTCGGTCATAACGATGGGAGCGAGGACGGAGATCGCCTTGCGCAGACCCTCGTCAACTGTCATGATGCTGTCCTCGTGCTCGATGGAGATCGCTCCGTCGTAACCGCAGAGGCGGAGGTTGGAGATAATATCTCTCCAATAGGATTCGTTATTGCCGAATCCGACTGCGCGGAATACCCACGCGCGGTTAAGCTCATCGCTGTAATGCTTGGTGTCGAGAACGCCGTTCTTCGCGGTGTTGTACTTATCGACCTTGGTATCCTTCGCGTGGAAGTGATAGATCGCGCCCTTGAGCTCGCGGATCGCGGCAACGGGATCCATACCCTGCCAGATAAGGTGGGAGGGGTCAACGTTCGCGCCGATAACGGGGCCGACAGCCGCGCGGAGCTTAAGCAGAGTTTCGGGATTGTATACGCAGAATCCGGGGTGCATCTCGAACGCGATATGCTCAACGCCGTGAGCGAGTGCAAATGCGCCCATCTCCTGCCAGTAGGGGATCACCTTCTCGTTCCACTGCCATTCGAGGATGGTGAGGAAGTCGTCGGGCCAGGGGCAGGTTACCCAGTTCGGGTATTTTGAACCCTCGCTGTCACCGGGACAACCCGAGAAACCGATAATGGTCTTAACGCCGAGCTTTTCGGCAAGCAGGATCGCCTCGCGGAAGTCGGTGTCGAACTTCTCTGCGGTCGCCTTATCGGGATGCAGGGGGTTGCCGTGGCAAGCAAGTGCCGCGATCTCAACGTCAAATTTCTTAAAAGTATCAACGAAAGCGTTATACTTTGCCTCGTCGGCAAGAAGCTCTGCGGGGTTGCAATGAGCCTTTCCGGGATATCCGCCCGCGCCAACCTCAACGGTATGTACGCCAAGCGAGGTGAGTATCGACAAAGACTCCTCAAGAGTCTTGTTGCCGTAAAGATTTTCAAGAACACAAAGTTTCATGGTTTTTCTCCTAATTCAAATCAATATGCACAAATTAAATTATCAACCGTAGGGGACGGCGCCTCGACGTCCCAAG
Source organism: Eubacteriales bacterium (assembly GCA_045535375.1). Lineage (GTDB taxonomy): Bacteria > Bacillota > Clostridia > Oscillospirales > CAG-272 > CAG-390. The sequence continues at coordinate 6,557 of JAZSLM010000126.1, read as the reverse complement.
TCCAATTAAGCTATTGCTGTGCTTTTTATCAAGAAAATATAATTATATTCTCTTGATTCAGTCACTGCGATAATATCGTGCTGTCAAGGGACGTCGAGGGCGCCGTCCCCTACAAGCTCGCAATATTAGAATCTGTAAATATCGCCCGTCTTAGCCGAAGTATAAATACCTTCCAGAATTCTTGTTACGGTATACGCCTGCTCGGGGGTGACGAGGGGAGTGGTGTCGTTTACAATAGCCTCGATCCAAAGGCGAGCCTCGCGGTCTGCGGGGGACTCGTTGCCGTGGCCGTCGAAGAATGCCGCGCCCTTGGCGTCAAGGTTGGGCTTGAACTCATACTGCGCGTTGTGCGCAACGCCGTTGATGCGGAGGCCGTGGTCCATATCCGCGCCTGCAAGAGTACCGCAGAAGGAGGTCACTGCCTCACGGGGATCTGCTACGTTGAGCGCCCACGCGGATTCAAGATTGATGGTCGCGCCGTTTTCCATAACGACAAATCCGAACGCAGAATCCTCAACGGTAAATTGCGCGGGATCCCAGTTACCCCACGCGTTGCCCTGATGCTCGGGGTCGCCCTGCGAAAGCTTGTGATATGCGGTACCTACGCAGTACTTCGGCTTGTAGTTGTTCAGCATATAAAGAGTGAGGTCGAGCGCGTGAGTGCCGATGTCGATCAGAGGACCGCCGCCCTGCTCGTATTCGTTGAGGAACACGCCCCAGGTGGGAACTGCGCGGCGGCGAAGAGCGGTCGCCTTCGCGTAGTAAATGTCGCCGAACATACCGTCGTCAACGAGCTTCTTGAGGTAAACGGCATCCGCACGGTTACGTGTCTGATAGCCGATCGAGAGCTTCTTGCCCGTTCTTTCGGCGGCGTCGAGCATCTTTTTTGCCTCAACCGAGTTGATCGCCATCGGCTTCTCGCACATAACGTGCTTGCCTGCCTCGAGAGCGTCAACGGTGATGAAGGAGTGCGAGCGGTTGGGGGTGCAGACGTGAACCACGTCGATGGTCTCGTCAGCAAGGAGCTCCTTGTAGTTTTCGTAGACCTTGGCGTCGGGAGTGCCGAACTTTGCCGCAGCCTGCTGCGCCTTTTCGATGATAATGTCGCAGAAAGCGACCATTTCTACGTTCTTGAGCTTTGCGAGCGAGGGCATATGCTTGCCGTTTGCGATGCCGCCACAGCCGATTATACCGATTCTTACCTTTTCCATAATAATTACCGTCCTTAATACTTATTTATTTGCAGTTTTACAAGTGGATCAGTTACCCGAAATTGCAATGTCAGAGAACATTACGTCGGGCGCACCGAAGTTTGAGCCCGTACCGAAGCTGAGGTTATCTGCGATCGCGGTGACCTTGAAGAGGAGCTTGTAGAAGTTATCGGCAACCGTGATATTCTTAACGGCGCGGGTCTTCTTGCCGCCCTCAACGAGGAAGCCTGCCGCCTGAAGCGAGAAATCGCCGCTGACTGCGTTAACGCCCGCGTGCAGACCGCTCAGATCTGTAATATAAAGTCCGTCGCCAAGCTTTTCGAGAAGCTCTTCCTCGGTAAGCTCGCCGGGCTTGAGATAAAGACCGGTGACGCCGATTCCCTTTGCGCTGGTTGCGTTACCGGTGGTCTCGGTGTCGAACTTCTTCGCGTACATACGGTTATAAAGCAGGGTCTTGAGAGTACCGTCCTCGATAACTCCCTTAGTGTAGACAGCTACACCCTCTGCGTCGAAGGGACAGTGACCGAACTTCTTCTCGTGGAAGGGATCATCGATGAGGGTCACGATATCAGCCGCAACCTTTTCGCCTTCCTTTCCCGCGAACATCGTGGTCTTGAGGAATGCCGAACGCGCCGAGAAAAGTCCAGAGAATACGGAGAGGATCGAACGCATTGCGCCGCGCTCCATGATGATGTTGTACTTGCCAGAGTCAACGGGCTTACCGCCGAGCTTTGCAACCGCGCCGTCATAAGCGAGCTTGACGAGATCGTCGTTGGTGATCTCATCAGCGAACTTCATTTCGTAATTCTCTTCCGCGTCCTCGCCATCCTTGACAGCGGCAACCGCGCCCTTTGCAACGTAACCCGACTCATAATCAAGATCGAGTCCCGCGGAGTTGAAGAAGCTCGATTCGGATGCGGAAACCTGCATAAAGCTCTGCGAACCCTCAACGACCTTTTCCTGCGCCATCAGCTTGGTCTGAACGTCCATAGTCTCCTTGATCATATCCTCCGCGGAGGGGATGATGACCTCTTTCTTTTCGACCTTTTTATATTCGGGCGAGCCTTCGAAGAGGGGAACCTCGTCGGCATCGTCAACAACAAGTGCGCTCTCGCACGCACGGCGAACAAGCTCTTCTGCCTCCTCGGGGGTAACGATGTTGCCCGAAGCATATCCGCTCTTGCCGCCCTTAACGCATCTTACGCTGATGCTTGTACTCTTTTCATAAGTAACCGAGGAAATATCGTCCTTGAGTGCCTCGACAGCCGCGCTGGTGGAGGAACCCATTTTTACCTCGTAGCCTTCCGCTCCGTAAGCTTTTGCGGCTTCGGCTACTGCCTTTTTAATAGCGTCTTTCATTTCGATTTACTCCTTTCGCTCACTTGCTTCCGCCGACGGTGATGTCCGAAACGCGGATGAGGGGCTGGCCGACGTCCGTCGGAACCGAACCGCTCGAGGAACCGCACATACCCTGCGCGGTCTCCATATTCTGACCGACCATGTCGATCTGCATCAGGATCTCGCTTCCGGTACCGATCAGCGACGCGCCCTTGATAGGCTCGCAGATCTCACCGTTGCGAACGATGTAACCCTCGCGTACCGCGAAGTTGAACGCGCCTGTGAAGGGATTGACCGATCCGCCGCCCATAGCCGCGGCATAGATACCATTATCGATCGACTTGATGATGTCCTCATTCTTATCGGGACCGTTTGCAATATAAGTATTAGTCATACGCGAGGTGGGCTCGTAGGAATAATCCTGACGTCGGCCGCTCGCGGTGGAGGGCATATTCATTCTGCGCGAGCCGAGACGATCGATCATATAGGAGGTGAGGATACCGTCCTTGATAAGGGTGCGCTTGATCATCGGCATACCTTCGTCATCGATATTGCAGGAGCCCCAGCCGTTCGGGATGGTGCCGTCGTCGATCGCGGTGACCTTTGGGTTAGCGATCTGCTGACCGAGCTTGCCCGCCATCTGCGACATTCCGATGCCGACGCTCGTTGCCTCGAGAGAGTGACCACAAGCCTCGTGGAAGATAACGCCGCCAAAACCGTTGCCGATCGCAACCGTCATCTTACCCGAAGGACAGGGAACTGCCTTCAGGTTGACCATAGCCTGACGCGATGCTTCCTTACCGACTTCTTCGGGATTGACAATGCTGTCAAAAAGCTCCCAACCCATGCTTCTGCCGGGGTTTGAGCCACCGGTCTGATTCTCGGAACCGTCGGAGGCAACCGAGGAAACGCTGATACGGGTTCTTACCTGTCTGTCACCGGTGTAAAGTCCTTCGCTGTTAGCAACGATGAAGCTCTTCTCGTTCGAGGAGATACCGCCCGATACCTGAACGATCTCGGGAGCGTATTCATAAGCCTTCGTGCAAGCCGCGCGGAGAAGCTCTGCGCGAGCTGCCGCGGGAACGTCGGAGGGGAGGGTCTTTATGGGATGAATATTAGTGGGAATTCTTTCAGTCAGATAAAAATCGGGAATTCTCTGCACGGGGCTGCCGACAGCCTGCGCAACTCTTTCCGCACACTGGCGAAGTCCCGAGGGGGTAAGATCGGACGTGCATCCGAAATATGTTTTTGTACCGACAAACGCGCGGATTCCGACGCCGCCGTGAACGCTGTCTGCAACCGTTTCGATCTTCTTGTTGGAATAGCTTACACTGTTTGCCTTGGAGTATTCCGAGTAGACTTCAACGAAATCCGCGCCGCCGTGAAGCACGATGGCGATAAGCTCGGACATTGTTTTCTTATCAAGCATTTTTCGTGGTTCCTTTCTTGTCTTGATTTATTTTTATACAGAATAATTATATCACAATCTTTGCCGGATGTAAATATGAATTTGGAAATTTGTGATATATTTTTAATGGATACTTGCTGCATATCTATTGACAATGACGAAGCAATATGATATAATCAATTTGAACAGATTTGTAAAAATTTTGCAACAGTCGACTGATTTTACTTAGAAACACTATACTGATTTTAGGAGGCAAATCAAATGAAAAGAACATTCGCTATGTTCCTAACGATTTTATTGCTCGCTTTGTCAGCTTGCTCTCCGATGAACGGAACACAAGATACTACATTCGATGTTGATGGCTGTGGTTTTGACTATGAATATTGGCATAAACAATTCGACTATAACAAAAATACAAGCCCATCGCTTGATCTGTTTATTGATTGGCTTGAATCGGGGGGGACTTTGATTGTAAAAGAAAAAAACTATTCCGAGTATGACAACAATAACGCTATTCTTGATTGGGCGGCATCACAGGGCAAAATTCTGATACCCGAGTCAACGGATGGTACAATGACTTTTCATTCCGTGAAAACTTTTCACTACAAAAATAAATATCATATACAGCTTAATAACGAAGAAAAAAACACATGGATAGCTGTTACGTTTAAGCCGTTAACTGCGGAGCAATCTGACAAGGATCTTTGGACGCTTGTTCAAGAGTCGCTAGCGGACGAGGGAGTAACGAGCGATACAGCAAAACTCCAAAAAGGCAATTGCGAAAAATGGGGCGAATATGTTTATTGCAAGTACGTTGATAGCACATATGACGGCGCATATATTATTTACGAGAATCATTTTTTGTTTATCCGCATAATCGACGACGGTATCTCTTGGTCTCCGGATAACTTGAACCTCGTAGACTTTGTCTTCGTTCCCGTGAACGTGGATGTAACCGACTCCTCATCCCGGTCCTGACACCCGAAGCTCATAAGCCGCTTGCTCGGCAAGCGAATATCACTCCCCGCAGGCAATCTGATCGCCTGCGGGGTTCATTTTGTTAAATAATAATTAAATATCCGTTTTTTATTAATTTCCCTATTGCAAAACAAGAGAAATAATGGTATAATATTTCTGTGTGAAAACACAATGATCGCAAAAAATAAAAATTTTTATAAAAAGAAAGGTACTATCAATCATGGCAAAACACATCGTCGATTGGACCACAATTACAAACTTTGTAGTTGACTCTTTCGTAGGCTACGGCATTCCCCGCGAGGACGCGGAGATCTGCGCAGACGTTCTTCTCGAATCCGACAAGCGCGGTATCGAGTCCCACGGCTGCAACCGTTTCAAGCCGATCTACCTCGACAGAATCGAGGCAGGTATCCAGAACCCCGTAACCAATTTCGAGATCATCAAGGAGACCGAGACCACCGCTGTTGTTGACGGACATGACGGTATGGGTCAGGTTATCGGTTACAAGGCTATGCAGATGGCTATCGATAAGGCTAAGAAGTACGGTATGGGTATGGTTGCTGTTCGTAACTCCTGCCACTACGGTATCGCAGGTTACTACACCTCCATGGCTGCATCCCAGGGCTGTATCGGTCTTACCGGTACCAACGCTCGCCCCACCGTTGCTCCTACCTTCGGCGTAGAGGGTATGTTCGGTACTAACCCCCTCACTCTCGGCGTTCCCACCGATGAGGCATTCGACTTCAACTTTGACGGCGCTACCTCCACTTACCAGAACGGTAAGCTCGAGTACTACGCTCGTCTTGACAAGGACGCTCCCGCAGGCGCACTCGTAACCAAAGAGGGCACCGCATACGTTGGCAAGGCTGCTGACGCTCTCAAGGATATGGCAAAGGGCGAGTGCGCACTCTGCACTCTCGGCGGCCCCGGCGAAGAGGGCGCAGGCTACAAGGGTTACGGCTACGCTATGTTCGTAGAACTTCTTTCCGCAGTTCTCCAGGACGGTAGCTACGGTAAGGCTCTTACCGGTCTTAAGGACGGCAAGAAGGTTCCCTTCCACCTCGGTCACTTCTTCATCGCTATCGACACCGACCACTTCCTCGGCGAAGAGGCTTGCCGTAAGAAGGCAGGCGACATCATCCGTGAGGTTCGTTCCGCAAGAAAGGCTCCCGGAGCTGAGCGCATCTACTCCGCAGGCGAGAAGGAATACGAGATCCGTCTCTCCCGTGAGTCCGGCGTTCCGATCAACGAGTCCGTTCAGGGCGAAATGTCCGCAGTTCGCGACAAGCTCGGTCTTACCCAGTACGTATTCCCCTGGGAAAAGTAATCTGAAAAAAGGTAGATTTACTGATGAATTACAGAGAAGAATCTCTTAAGAAGCATGCCGAATGGAACGGTAAGATCGAAGTTACCGCTCGCATTCCCGTGAATACCCGCGATGACCTCTCTCTTGCTTACACCCCCGGTGTTGCGGAACCCTGCCTTGCGATTCAGGCAGACTATAACAAATCCTTCGAGCTTACCCGCCGTTCGAACCTCGTTGCCGTTATCACCGACGGTACCGCAGTTCTCGGTCTCGGCGACATCGGTCCCGAGGCAGGTAAAGTCGGAGGCCAAGCGGT
>JAZSLM010000083.1:0-32223 GCA_045535375.1 Eubacteriales bacterium | reverse complement strand
TATTATACACGATAAAACTCAACTGTTTTTCACGTTAATGTCAATTATTGTTGATTTGCAGAGAGAAAATGGAAGCGGGGAAATAGTGGCAAGTGGCTAGTGGAAGGTAGAAATGTACTCACTGCGTTCGAAAATTATTTCTATAATTTTGTTCGGTTTTGATGAGGTTTCATGCAACTAATAATTTTACAACTCAATAAAAGCGCCGGATTCGATGATTCATCAAATCCGGCGCTTTTCTGATTAAATTGAAAATTTCCGAGCAACGCGAGGAAATTTACCTTCACTAGCCACTAGTCACTAGCCACTAGTCACTTTTTTATCACTTAAGGATCTCGTCAATGGGGGAACCCTGCGCGTCGGGAAGATCTGCGCCGAGAAGCTTTGCGTAGGTGGGTGCCTCGTCGACGATGGGACGGCGGTCAATGACAACGCCTTCCTTGATGTGAGGACCCTTGGCGATCAGGGTCGGCTGAGGTCCGAGATCGGGATAGTAGCCGTGGGTAGCTCTGCCGAAGCGGAAGTCGGTCAGGTCAACCGGCGCGATCAGCGGACGCTTGCAGCTGTCCGAGAAGGAGGTGTATCCGTCCGATTCGAGAACGAATGCGAAATCACCGTCAAGGTGTTCCTTTTCGGCAATTTCCTCGCGTGTGAAGACCTGCGAGAAGCCGTAAATGCCCTCGTCGCGGAGATCGCAGAGAAGCTTGTATACGCGGTCGTGGAGCTCGCGGTCGGAGGGATCCTTCAGATAAACGAGCGAGGACATCGCGTTTGAGAGGCAGTATGCTCTGTAATCGACGCATTTACCTTTTTCACTGACGTCAACGAGACCGTGGTCTGCAAGAAGCGCGTTGAGCTTGATGGTGCGCTTGATATCGAGCTGGCCGTGGTCGCTGACAACGAAAATGTCGGTGTCTGCAAGCACACCCGCATCCTCGAGAGCCTCGCAAAGCTGACCGATGTGCTTGTCCACGCGATCGAGCTCGGGGTAGAGATGGGGACCGAACGCACCCTGCGTGTGGCGGATGCCGTCGATCTGACCGTTGTGAACAAAGGTCACCTCGGGCGCGTACTGTCTGATGATGTCAGCCGCGCAGGCAACGAGGAATTCGTCGTCGTAGGGGTGGATCATAAAATTCTTTCTGCCGCCCTTGACGTAGTCGGGGTGGAGAAGGTCAGCGTGCTTCTTGATGATCTCGATGACCTCGGGGGAAGAGCCTGCGTCCGCAAAAGAGGACTCGAGAGTATCGCCCTTCTTCGGCATCCAATATTCGTTGATAAGGTAGTCGACGTCGGGATGGCAACCGGTGCAGGTCCAGAAGATCGAAGCGGTGGTATAGCCCTTTTCTTTTGCCGCGGTGAAGATGTCCTTGACCTTGATGCAGTCGGAAAACCACTGCCAGGTGTCTTCCTTTGAGTCGGTGGTGAACTTATAGTTCGAGAAAACGCCGGTCTTATCGGCGTAGCAACCCGTGATCATGCTGACGTGGTTCGGGTAGGTTACGGTCGGGTAGATCGAACGGATACGCTCAACCGAGCTTCCGCCCTCAAGATACTTTTTGAAGTTGGGCTTTGTGCGGAGATACGCAAGATCCTCAAAAACCATTGCGTCAACCGAAAGTACAAGCAATCTTTTTTTCATAAAAAGCCTCTTTCTCATAAAAATTTATGAAATTACAGTTGATTTTTTGATGTAATTAATGTAAAATATATATGTAACAACAAAAGGGAGTATTGCAAATGGGAAAAAATCTGCTTGAGATATCAAAGGAGATAGGGGTTTCGACCGCTACGATCTCGCGCGTGCTGACGGGAGAGGACTGCGTTTCGCCCGAAACGAGGGAGAAGGTTCTCCGAGCCGTCCGTGAAAGCGGGTACGAAAAACGCCCCCGCAGGCGATCCGCCGAGCTTCGGGGCAGCGGCACAGTGCTTGTGATAGCGGGTCAGCTTCACAATCCGATAATCCTCGGATTCATCGACGGTATCCGCCAGCGACTTGCAAAAGAGGGTATGCGCACCGTCATTTCGCTTAGCGATTACGATACCGTACAGGAATGCGACGCGCTGAAATACGCCTCAAAAAACGGCTTTTCGGGAATTTTTATGCTCAACGCGATCGAAAGCAAAAAGCTCGTTTCGCTGATTCCGGAGATAAAAACGCCGATGATATTCGTCAACCGTTTTCTTCACTCCGTTGATACCGACGTCGTGACGGTAGATAATTACCGCTGCGGATATCTTGCAACCGAATATCTCATAAGCCGCGGGCACAAAAGGATCGCGCATATCGCGGGTCCTTCGACCTCGGTCACCTGCCGCGACAGAACACGTGGGTATATCGACGCCATGCGCGAGCACGGACTGAACATAGACCGTTCCTTCGTTTATTACGGCGACCGCCGATATAAGAGCGGCTGCGAATTCGGCGCCGAGATAGTCGCCCTTCCCCCCGAAAAACGATTTACCGCCGTTTTTTCAACGACGGGACTTATGGCGGCGGGAATGGTCGACACTTTGCGCGGCTATGGGATCCGCGTGCCCGATGACATAAGCGTCATCTGCAACGACGATTACAGCCGCGATTATATGCCCTGCCCTATCGATTTTACGACCTTTGAGCAGGATCCGATACTGATGGGCAACACGGCGGCAGAGTTGCTCCTCGAGCGGATCGCCACGCCCGGAGGCGCGCCAAAACGAATGGTCTTCCCGCCCGTGCTGACCGAGCATAACAGCGTTATACTAAAAAGATAATGAATAATGAATAGTGAATAATTAATAATGAATAATTACTGTTGATTTCCGCGCAAAGCGCGGAAATCTTCATTTATTATTCACTTTTCACTATTCATTATTCATTTTTAATTATTTCATATAAAGTCCGCCGTTTACGTCGATGATATCGCCGGTGATGTAGGACGAAAGATCGGAGGAAAGGAAGAGGACTGCGTTCGCGATGTCCTCGGGAGTGCCGAAGCGGCCCATCGGAATGGTGAGCTTGGGATCATCCTTGGGGTCGGTAAGCCAGGAGAGACCCTGTGCCATAGCGGTCAGTGTACGACCGGGGCATACGCAGTTGGAGGTGATGTTGTACTGACCGCCCGAGAGCGCGAAGCACTTGGACATATTGAGTACAGCCGCTTTTGCGGAGGAGTAAGCGCAGGAGGAGGAACGTCCGCCGCGCTCGCCTGCCATAGAGGAGATATGAACGAGCTTGCCATAGTTCTGCTCCTTCATGATCTCGTAAACAGCCTGGGTGCAGAAGAAGACACTCTTGATGTCGATGGTCTGCATCTTGTCCCAGTGCTCAAGGGTGATCTCGTCAACGCGAAGGGTGCCGGTAAGGCCCGCGTTGTTTACCCAGATATCGATTCTGCCGTAAATGTCACGCATAGCCTCGATCTCGCTCTTGAGGTTGTCGAAATCGGTAACGTTGAAATACTTGAAGGATGCTTCGTAGCCCTCTGCGCAGAGAGCGTCTGCGGTAGCCTGACCCTTTTCGGTATTGATATCTGTAATGATGACCTTTGCGCCGAACTCAGCGAGTCTGCGCGCAATAGCCTCGCCGATTCCCTGACCGGAACCGGTTACAACGGCAACTTTGCCTTCTACAAGGTTCTTGTTCATTTTGTTTTCCTTTCGTATTTTTACGCGCTTCTCACTCGTAAAACGCAGTTTTACGAGTGGACAGCAAATCCGTCGAAGTGGTGCTTGCCCTCGACGTCGGTGATGTCGTACTTTGCGTTAAAGCTGGTGTTATGGATTCCCGCGACCTTTACGTTCGCGTTCTTAAGTTCTTCGGGAAGATGGCTGTCGTCAGCCCAGCGGACGACCTCGAAGTCGCCGTTGTCCTCGATGTTCATCGTGGTGATCGAGGTGTTTTCAAGGCGAACCATTTCCCATACGTCGCGGATCGGAACCTCGAGAAGCTTCGCCATGATCAGCTGAATGGTCAGCATATGGCAGGCGATAGCAATGCTCTTGCCTCTCTCGCGGTTTACGATGTCGATGATGCCGCGGATGGCGCGCTCCTGAACCTGCAGGAAGGTCTCGCCGCCCTCCATATGGAGCAGGTCGGGCTTCTTTTCCCAAAGCTCGATCTCGCCGGGCCACTTCGCCTCGATCTCCTCGCGGTTGAGGGTCTCCCAGCCGCCGCAATGGATCTCCTTGATATCATCGACGGGGATGATCTCGATGTCGCGTCCGTTCTGAATTCTCTCGGCGGTCATCATCGTTCTCTTGAGGGGGCTCGAATAGATGCGGTCGAGGTGGAATTTAGACATCGGCTCGCGGAGGGTTTCTGCCTGCGCGATACCGCGTTCGTTGAGGGGGTGGTCGGTGCTTCCGATAAAGCGGTAAAGGCGGTTCAGATCGGTCTCGCCGTGGCGGACGATATATACTGTCGTCATATCTTAAAACCTCGCCGAGATAACTGCCTCGCGGAGCATTTCGGAGAGCGAGGGATGAGCGACTGTCAGCTTGCGCCAATCCTCCTGAGTGTAGCCGCGCTCAACAGCGATCGAAGCCGCGGTGATCATCTCGGGCGACTGCGCGCCTACGAGAGCAAAACCGATGCATTTCTTGGTTGCCTTTTCCATAATTGCAAATACGCAACCCTGCTCGCCCTCGGCAACTGCCATACCGTTTCCGCGGTAGTCAAAGCGTGCGACAACTGTTTCGATGCCCTTGTCGGCTGCGGTCTGCGAAGAGATTCCGACAGCGGCGAAGGGCGGGAGTGTATATACGCAACGGGGCATAATGCTGTGGTCAAGAGCAACACGTTCGCCGAGAATATTGTCAACTGCAACCTCTGCCTCGGTGTAAGCCGCGTGCGCGAGCATATAGCCACCGATAACGTCGCCGATAGCGTAGATGTTCTCGGTCTTGGTCTGCAGATATTCGTTTACGGCGATAGTGCCGTTCTTTTCGGTGGTAAGACCTGCGTTTTCGAGCGCAAGACCCTCGGTGTTCGCGCGTCTGCCTGCGGCGGAGATCACGCAATCCGCGGTGACGTCGCCCTCGGAGGTGTGAACAGTGTAAGCCGCGCCGTTCTTTTCGACCGACTCGACCTTGGTGGAGCACTTGATCTCGATTCCGCGGCTCTGAAGGCTGCGAACGAGCAGGTCGCTTGCCGCCTTTTCCTCGCCGCGAAGGAGCGAGTCCATAAGCTCAACGATCACGATCTCTGCGCCGAAAGCGGCAAATGCAGAGCCGAGCTCAAGACCGATAACGCCGCCGCCGATGATGCAGATCTTGCGGGGAAGCTTGGTAAGCGCCAAAGCAGCGGTGGAGTCGAGGCAAAGCTCATTTCCGGGGAAGGGAATTCTGATCGGCGAGGAGCCGGTTGCGATAATGATGTTCTTAGCCTCGTAATCGGTGCCGTTGCAAGTTACGGTATTTGCGTTCTTGAAGGAAGCAAGTCCGGTAACGACTTCAACACCCGATGCTTTAAGCATACCTGCGATGCCGGAGATGAGCTTGTTGATCGCGCCCGCCTTTGAGGTCATGATCTTCTTGAAGGAGAATTCTCCCGCGTTACGGAGCATGCCCTCGCCGGTCATGTGTCTGATCTTTTCAAGAGCAGTTGCGCGGTCGAGTATGTATTTGGTCGGAATACAGCCTACGTTGAGGCAGGTTCCGCCGAGATTTTCTTTTTCAAAGAGGCAAACCTTCTTGCCTGCTTTTGCGGCGGCGAGGGCGGCGGAATATCCGCCGGGTCCTCCGCCGATCACAATAAGATCGTACATTTATATTTTCCTCTCTTACTTTTGTCAATTGTATATGTCAGCGAATTATGTTATTATAATATTATAATAAAATCCGTTTTTTCGGTGGCTTTGCCGACGAAAAAACACCTTTCTGACGAGCCGGGGCGAGTCCGCGCGCCGAGGGGAGCCGCCAAAATCATTGATTTTGGCGGCGGCGATAAGCGCGCGATCCTCAACTGTAAAACGCAGTTTTACAGTTGGTTATTTTATAAGGAGCATATCGAAGTTTTCAAGCGCGAAGACGAGCTCCTTGAGGAACTTCGCCGCGGGTGCGCCGTCGAGTGCTCTGTGGTCGAAGGTGAGGGAAAGTCCCATTGCGGGATAGGTAACGTCCTCGCCGTTTACCTCCTTGATCCTGCGGGTGATGGTATCAACGCCGAGAATGCCGGTCTGGGGAGGATTGATAACGGGAGTGAAGGACTCGATTCCGAGCGAGCCGAGATTGGTTACGGTGAAGGAACCGTTTCTCAGCTTATCGGGAGCGATGGTGCCCTTTTGAGCCTCGCCGATAAGAGCCTTTGCCTGAGCCGAGAGCTCGTTGAGGGAGAGCTTTTCTGCGTGAGCGAGGGTGGGAACGAGAAGTCCGCGGTCGGTGTCTACTGCGATGCCGAGATTAACTGTGTTGAAGAATCTCATAGTATCGTCGAGGTAGTTCGCGTTGAGGCTTCTGTGGTTAAGGATAACTCTCGAAACGGCAAAGAGGATCATGTCGTTGAGAGTGATATTGCCGTATCCGAACTTCTCCGCATTTGCCTTGAGCTGTTCGCGGAGAGCGAGGATCTTTGTCGCGTCGAAGGAGGTGTTGAGGGTAAGCTGTGCCATCGTCGAGAGGGAGGTGTGCATCGCCTTTGCGATAACACGTCTGATGTTGGGAAGCTTTTCGTCAACGTAATCTGCCTCGGGAGCAGAAGCTTCAGCAACAACTGCCGCGGGCTTGTTCTCAGCCGCGAGCTTGACGTCGCTTGCCTTGATGAACTCGCCGTTTGCGGGAGCAACGGTAGAGAGATCAACACCGAGCTCGGAAGCAAGCTTCTTTGCGTTCGGCATAGCCTTGTAGTCGCCCGAAGCCTTTGCTATAGGAGCGGGAGCTGCTACGGGAGCCGCTACGGGTGCCTGTCCGGGGATGATGGGAGCGAAATCGTCCTCATCGTCGTCGGCTGTAGCTGCGGGAGCGACGGGAGCTGCCGCGGGAGCGGGTGCAGGAGCTGCTGTACCGCTCTTTGCCGCCGCGAGATCCTTTTCGTCGCCGATGGCGAGAAGAGCGGTGCCTGCGTCTACCTTATCGAATTCCTTTACGAAGATCTCGGTAACGAAGCCCTTCGCGAAGCTTTCGATGGGGAGAACCGTCTTGTCGGTCTCTACCTCAAGAAGAACGTCGCCCTTCTTGACGCTGTCGCCGACCTTGACGAGTAATTTTGTAACTGTAGCCTCGTCGGTCGTCTGACCGGCGGCGGGCATAACAACTTTCTTGACCATTCCGATTTCTCCTTATGCGCGAGCGAGCTTGCGTGCTGCCTCGATGATGTCCTCCTTGGAGGGGATAACGTAGTTCTCGAGGTCGGGGGAGAAGGGAACGGGGGTGTCCTTCGCCGCGATGCGGACGATGGGTGCGTCGAGGAGGAAGATCTCGTTTTCTGCGAAGTAGGATGCAACCTGTGCGCCCCAACCGCAGTTGTAGTTATCCTCGTGGACGATCATGAGCTTACCGGTCTTTCTTACCGACTCAACTACGGTCTCGTAGTCGAAGGGAAGGAGGGAACGGGGGTCGATGATCTCGCAGGAGATGCCTTCCTTTTCAAGCTCTGCAGCTGCTTCCTGTGCCTTGTAGTTCATAAGAAGGTTTGCAACGATGGTAACGTCGGTACCCTCGCGGCGGATAGCCGCCTTACCGAAGGGAACGGTGTAATCGCCGTCCGGAACTTCGCCTGCGGAGTTGATCGCGCCGACTTCCTTACGCTTGCTTCCGTAAAGGAGCTTGTGCTCGAATACGATAACGGGGTTGTTGTCGCGGATAGCCTGCTTCATCATACCCTTTGCGTCGTAAGCGGTGGAGGGGCAGATAACCTTGAGGCCGGGAACGTGAGCGAAGAAGGTCTCGGGGCTCTGCGCGTGCTGTGCACCGCGGTTGGTTGCGCCCGAGGGGCAACGCATAACCATGGGAACGCTGAGCTGTCCGCCCGACATATATCTCATCTTAGCCGCCTGGTTTACGAGCTGGTCCATCATGCAGAAGAGGAAGTCGCAGTACTGAAGGTCTGCAACGGGTCTCATTCCGTACATAGCCGAACCGACGCAAACGCCGGAGATCATGATCTCGGAGATAGGAGTGTTGATACAACGACCGTCCTTGATCTCTCCGCCGATATTTTCAAGTCTGCCGAATTCGTCGCCGATACCCTTGGTAACGGTGAAGGCTCCGCCCATACCGCCGGGGATATCCTCGTCCTCGCCGAGCACGTAAACGCTCGGATCGCGGCGCATTTCTTCGGCTATAGCTGCTTTAAGCGCATCTGCAATTGACATAACTGCCATAGTAATTTACCTCCTTACAATCAGTCCGCATAGATATCCTCAAGTGCGGACTCAAGCGAGGGCACAGGGGAGTTCTTTGCAAATTCTACGGAATCGTCGATAGCTGCATCGACTTCTTCCTCAACCTTTTCGATCTCTTCCTCGGTTGCAACGCCTTCTTCGAGAAGTCTTGCGCGGAAGGTCTTGATGGGATCGCGATCCTCAAGCCATTCCTTCTCCTCTTCCTTCGGTCTGTAACCGCAGGCGTCGTTTCTCGAGTGACCGTACTTACGGTAGGTCTTGAGCTCAAGAATGGTGGGACCTTCGCCCGAGCGAGCGCGCTCGACAGCAACTGCCATAGCCTCGTTGACTGCGAGAACGTCGTTTCCGTCAACTACAACGCCGGGGCATCCGTAAGATGCGGCACGTCCTGCTGCGGGATCCTCGAGAAGGGTGGTCAGGTGGATGGAGGTGGTTGCGGAATAGAGGTTGTTTTCACAAACGAAAACTACGGGGAGCTTCCAGGTTGCGGCAAAGTTGAGTGCCTCGTGGAAGGAACCCTCGTTGGTAGCACCGTCGCCCATGAAGGAAACGGCGATGTTGTCCTTCTTCTGCATCATGAATGCAAGTGCGGTACCTGCGGCGATCGGAATGTTACCGCCGACGATAGCGTTTGCGGGGGGAACTCCGACGGACATATCGCCCGTGTGCATTGCGCCGCCTTTACCCTTACAGCATCCGTCAACTCTTCCGA
Source organism: Eubacteriales bacterium (assembly GCA_045535375.1). Taxonomy (GTDB): domain Bacteria; phylum Bacillota; class Clostridia; order Oscillospirales; family CAG-272; genus CAG-390. The sequence goes on along the minus strand of JAZSLM010000083.1, from coordinate 23,190 downwards.
ACATCTCTGCCATCATAGAACGGAGAGAGATGCCCTTTGCGAGGTCGTGACCTGCGGGACGGTGTGTGGAGTAAACGACGTCTTCACGGCGAAGATCATAGATGATTCCTACTGCGGAAGCTTCTTCTCCCGCGCTCTGGTGAATGGTTCCGGGCATGATACCTTCGAAGAAGAGGTACTTTACCGTCTCTTCATACTGACGGATCTCGTACATCTTGCGGTACATACCAAGTGCTTTTTCCTTGTTCGGCATAACCGGCATTGTTTTATATCTCCTTTTTATGTAATTACATACTTTTGGCAATAGCCATTTGAAGTATAACATAATATAGGAAACAAGTCAAGAAAAATATAGATTTTGACGAGTTCTTTTTTGATCGAAAATGTGTAATTACAGCCTAAACCTTATTTTTTGAAAATAATTATTGACAAAGCCGCTTCTTCGTTGTATAATGAAAATATGAAATACGTTATAAAATCGAATTCAACAAACCCTCACCGCAATCTTGCGGCGGAGGAATACATGACGGCGAATATCGACGCGGGTGACGAGATACTTTTTCTCTGGCAGAACGCACCGACCGTCGTTATAGGAAAAAATCAAAATTCGCGCGCCGAATGCGACCTTGAAAGAATGGAAGAGGACGGCGTTCTTCTTTCGCGCCGCCTTTCGGGCGGGGGCGCTGTCTTTCACGACCTTGGCAACCTCTGCTTCAGCTTCATTTCGCACGCGGAAATCCACAGCGTCACGCGCCAGCTTTCGCTGATAGCCGAGGCGTGCCGATCCTTCGGTATTGATGCATCTGTCACGGGCAGAAACGATGTTGAGGCGGACGGCAGAAAGTTTTCGGGCAACGCCTTTTACTCTGTCGGCGAAAACAAATGCCACCACGGGACGGTGCTGATCTCGGCGGATAAATCCCGCCTTGCAAATTATCTTACAGTTTCCAAGACAAAACTTGAGGCAAAAGGAATAAAATCGGTGCGCTCGAGAGTAGTAAACCTCACCGAACTTGTCCCGGATATCACTGTTGAAAACTTCGAACGCGCGCTTATCGAGGCATTTTCCCCCGATTCTGTGCTTCCGATGCCCGAAGAAGGTTTGTTTGCGGAACGTGCGGAGTTCTTTTCCTCGCGCGAGTGGCTTCTCGGTTCCGATCCCGAATTCACCGACGAGGTGAAATACAGAACCCCCGAAGGAGAATTTACCCTGCATCTGACCGTCCGCGGCGAGACCGTGACCGACTGCGTGGTCTATACCGATTCGCTTGATACGGAAGCGACGGAGAGAATTCGCGCGGAAGTTATCGGGAAGAGGTTTGAGGAAGTGCGGAAGAGTTAAAGTCGGCTTGCGCCGAGTTAATATTGCCTTCGGCAAGTTAAGATCGCGCTTCGCGCGAGTTAACGTTCGCCTACGGCGAAGCTGAAGGTGAATTTCCGCCGGGCGGAAATTTTCGATTAAAATAAAAAGCTTTGTTCGCACTTGCTTTTTCAATTAAATCAAAATTTGCCACGGGCAAATTTTTTCCTTAACTTCGCCGCAGGCGAAACTTAACTCGGCGAAGCCGATCTTAACTTGCGCGAAGCGCAACATTAACTCGCGCTTTGCGCGATAATCCAAATTATATTTATTCCGGAGCACAAAAATGGACTTTACAAATCTCAAAAACTTCATCGACACCCTCCCCGCCTACGGCATTCCGTCGTCGGATATCATCGTTTACCGCGAACATAAGGAGCTTTGGCGTCACAGGGTCGGCGAGCCTCTGCGCGGGGACGAGCTTTATTATATGTATTCCTGCACCAAGGTCGTCACCTGCATTGCGGCGCTTCAGCTTTTCGAGCAGGGAAAGTTCCTTATGAAGGATCCGATATCAAATTATCTGCCCGAGTTCGACGAGCTTTACGTTAAAAAGGGCAGCTTTTCGGTCGCTTGCGAAACGCCCGTGACCTTCCGCCATCTTTTTACGATGACGGCGGGATTCAATTACGATCTTACCACTCCGCATATCCGTGAGGTCGTTGAAAAAACGAACGGACGCGCCCCCACCCGCGAGCTGATTGCCGCACTTGCTAAAGCTCCGCTCGATTTCGAGCCCGGTACGCAATTCCAGTACAGCCTCTGCCACGATGTCCTTGCGGCGCTTGTTGAGGTCATTTCGGGTATGACTTTCGGAGAATACTGCAAAAAGAATATTTTCGAGCCCTGCGGAATGGAAAATTCGACCTTCATCGCGACCGACGCCGTCCGTGCGCGTATGGCTCCGCAGTACCGTTACAACGACGCCCGCCACGCGGCACTGAAGGTCGAGCTTGCCAACCCCTACGTTCCCGGAACCGAATACGAAAGCGGCGGCGCGGGACTTATTTCCTCGGTCAACGATTACATAAAATTCACCGATGCCCTTGCCTGCGGCGGCGTAAGTTATCTCGGCAATCGCATTATTTCAGAGCACACTCTGCGTATGATGCGAACCAACTGCATCAGCGACGAGATGAAGCTCGCGTATCACAAAAAATGGTCGGCGCTCGACGGCTACGGCTACGGCTTCGGCGTTCGTTGCGAGCCCGATCTTTCTTACGGTCTGACCGCCTCCCCCTCCGAATTCGGCTGGCACGGCGCGGCGGGCTCGTATATGATAATTGACCCCGAAACGAAAACCTCGCTCTTTTACGCACAGCATATGCTGAACAATAAGGAGAGATACGTTCATCCGAGGATAAGACATACGTTTTATTCGGGAATGTAAATTAAGGTATTCTGTCCGCTTCGCGGAATGATAATCTCGCTTCGCGAGAATGATAATCCGCCTGCGGCGGAATGATAATTTGCCTTCGGCAAAATGAAAGGTGAATTTCCGCAAGCGGAAATTATCTGATAGAAAATATTGGAAAAATATTACAAATTGTGCTTTAAGGCTTGTCGCTTTCAACAAAAATCAAGCCTTGGTTTTGTGCAAGTACACAAAAAGAATTGGTTTTTGAAAAAACTTTCGAAAAAAGTGAAACTTTTTGCTAAAAAATGCGTCTTATATAGTGAAGGGCGAAAAAAGCGCAGAAAAGCGTCCTTCGGTATAATCTTCTTTCATTGAATTTAATAATTTAAGCGGGGTTCCTTGCATTTGCGGGGAGCCCTTATGCTTTTTTGAGAAAAATCAACAATAATTAATAAAAAAGTCCTTGAAAAAGTCGGAAAAAAGTGGTACAATGTATTGATTGAACTAAATTGATTTTTTCGGAGGAAGATTCCTTGAAGAATTACGTTGTACTTTATAATCCGCTGGCGAATAACGGCAGGGCAGAGGCAGCGGCACGCAAGCTTGATTCTATTCTGACCGACGGCGAGATAAGATACGTTGACATCGCCGCGCTCGGAAGTTTTTATGATTTCTTCGTTTCCTGCGATGACGATTGCATCGTTATCCTCACGGGCGGCGACGGTACGCTTCATCATTTCGTCAACGATACCCGCGGGCTCAACATCAAGCAGAAGATCTATTATTACGGCGCGGGAAGCGGCAACGATTTCCTCAACGACCTTGGCAAGGAGCGCGGCGCCGAGCCTTTTGACATCGGCGAATACATAAAGGATCTTCCCGTTGTGCGCGTAAACGGCAAGGAATACCGTTTTGTCAATAACGTCGGCTACGGCATCGACGGCTACGCCTGCGAGAAGGGCGACGAGATCCGCGCAAAGACGAACAAGCCGATCAGCTATACCAAGATCGCGATCAAGGGCCTGCTTTACGATTTCACTCCCCGCAACGCGACAGTCACCGTCGACGGCGTGACGAAGGAGTACAAAAACGTATGGCTCGCGCCCGCGATGAACGGACGCTATTTCGGCGGCGGAATGAAGATAGCGCCCGAGCAGGACAGACTCGATCCCGAGGGCAAGCTCAGCTTTGCGATCGCGCACGATCTTTCACGCGTGCGCATCATCCCGATCTTCCCCGAGATCTTCAAGGGAACCCACGTCCGCCATACAAAATACATTGAGGTTGTCAAGTGCGATGAAGTTACAGTCAAATTCGACACCCCCTGCGCCCTCCAGATCGACGGGGAGACCATTCTCGGTGTTACCGAATATACCGCGTACAGCAGAAATGCGGTGAAGGAACGCAGGGCGTGATAATAAGTGACTAGTGGCTAGTGGCTAGTGACTAGTGAATGGAAGATTTTCTCGCTTTGCTCGAAAATCAGCTATTGTGATAATTTAATTCGGTGTTGATGATCCATTGTTTGGTTAGATAATTTAATGCCTAAATCAAAAAATCTCGGATATCAGAAGCTTTTGCTTCAAAATATCCGAGAATTTTCTATTTACTTGTTTTTGTTTTGCACAGTACGAGGTTTCATCAGCACAGCACAAAATTATCGATGTGAAATTTTCGCTCCGCGAAAATTTACCTTCCACTAGCCACTAGCCACTAGCCACTAGCCACTAGTCACTAGTCACTAGCCACTAGCCACTAAACACCCCCGAGGGCAAAGCCCTCGGGGGTGTTTTACTCAGCAGCCGCAACCGCAGCCGTTGTTATAGTTCGAGCCGCAACCGTAGTTGCAGCCGGTGTTGCAGGTGAGAGCAAGAACTACGAGGATCGCGATGATGACCCAGATAAGGCACTCGTTGTTATTGAAAAGTCCGCAAAGGCAGTTGTTATTCATGGTAGACCTCCGAAATATTTTTTGAGGAATTTTGTTCCTCGATAATATTTTATGTCGTATCTTGTAGAATGGTTATTGATTTTCGCAAAAAATTATGATATAATGAAAGAAAAAGTTAGCCAACTGTAAAACCAAGCAGATTTCAAAAAAACACCTCCACGACGAGCAAAGCGAGTCCGCGCGCCGAGGGGAGCTGCCAAAATTTTTGATTTTGGCAAGCGGCGATAAGCGCGCGTGTCCCCGCCACGCGGTTTTCAATTGTAAAACGCAGTTTTACAATTGGCTAACAGAAAAAGTTCAAAGGAGAAATACAGAATGATCCTTATCAAGAATGCTTACATAAAGCCCATGGTCGGCGAGGATATCGAAAACGGCTCGATCCTTCTCGGCGACGACGGCAAGATCGCGGCTATCGGTGCCGATATCGAGGCTCCCGAGAGCGCAACCGTTATTGATGCCGAGGGCAAGCTCGTCACCCCCGGATGCGTTGAGGCGCATTGCCACATCGGTCTTCACAACGAGGCTGTCGGATGGGAGGGCAGAGATTACAACGAAAGCGTTGATCCCATCACACCCCATATGCGCGCGATCGATTCGATCTATCCTCAGGACGAGGCGTTCGGAAACGCAATTCGCGGCGGTGTCACCACCGCTTGCACGGGCCCCGGCTCGGCAAACGTAGTCGGCGGAACTTTTGCCGTTATCAAGCTTGTCGGCAACAGAGTTGACAATATGATAGTCAAGCACCCCGCGGCTATGAAGTGCGCTTTCGGCGAGAATCCCAAGCGTGTTTACGGTCAATCCAAGAAGACTCCCGTCACCCGTATGGCGACTGCGGCACTCCTCCGCGAGCTGCTCTTCAAGTCGCGCAGATACCTTGCCGATAAGGAAGCGGGCAAGGACATTTTCGATATGAAGCTCGAGGCAATGATCCCCGTTATGAAAGGCGAGATCCCGCTGAAGGCTCACGCTCACCGCGCGGACGATATCCTCACCTCGATCCGTATCGCGAAGGAATTCGGCGTTAAACTCACTCTTGATCATTGCACCGACGGTTCCGTCATCGCAGACGAGCTTGCAAAAGAGGGTTATCCCGCATTCGTCGGCCCCTCTCTCGGCGGCAAGAGCAAGGTTGAACTCGCAAACAAAGCGTTTTCCACTCCCGCAGATCTTGCAAACGCGGGCGTAGACATCAGCATCATCACCGATGCTCCCGTTATCCCGCTTCATCACCTCCCGATGTGCGCGGGTCTCGCCGCAAACGCGGGACTCGGCTATGAGGCGGCTTGGCACGCGATCACCATCAATCCCGCTCGCGCGCTTGATATCGCAGACCGCGTCGGAAGCCTTGAGGCAGGCAAGGATGCGGACGTCGTTATCTGGACCGCTGATCCGATAACCTCTGTCGGCGCAGAGGCATTTCTCACCATCGTTGACGGCAAGATCGCATATCAGCAGTAAAGTTATTTTGTGAGGAAAATTTTATGAAAAAGGTACTCGCGCTTATTCTGGCGATTCTTATGATCGTTCCGCTCGCGGCTTGTAACAATACCGAGCAACCCGAAGTCACCACAGAACCCATTCCCACTGAAACCACACCCGAACAGACCGAACCCGCAACCGAAGCACCCACCGAGTGCGCTCACAGCTATGCCGAAGAGATCGTCGAGAAGCCGAAGGCGCTGAAGGACGGTTCAAAGGTCCTCACCTGCCACGCTTGCGGTGACTCCCGCACCGAAGCCATCCCCGCAACGAAGACTCTCAAGGTCCTCGCTATCGGTAACAGCTTCTCCTCGGACGCTACCGAATATCTTTGGGATATTGCCAAGTCCGGCGGTGTAGAGAAGATCGTCATCGGTAACCTCTATATCGGCGGCTGTGCGCTGGATAAGCATTACAGTAATATCAGAGCGAATGTGGGCGCATATACTTACTACAAAAACACCAACGGCAAATGGAGCAGCACCTCGAACGTAAGCATCCAGAAGGGCCTTGCCGATGAGGAATGGGATATCGTCACCGTTCAGCAGGCAAGCGGATCGAGCGGAGTTGAGACCTCGTATTCTCCTCTTGGTAAAATACTTGAATATATTGCCGAGAACGAGCCGAACGCAGACGTTTACTGGCATCTGACCTGGGCATATCAGCAGAACAGTACCCATTCCTCCTTCCCGACCTACGGAAGCGACCAGATGAAGATGTATAACGCCATCCTCAATGCGCTGAATTCTAAGGTCAAGACACAGGAAAGCATCGTGGGTATCATCCCCTCGGGCACTGCCGTTCAGAACCTCCGTTCTTCCTATATCGGCGACACGATCACCCGCGACGGCTATCACATGAGCTATGACTACGGCAGATATACCGTTGCGCTGACTTGGTTTGCATATCTGACAGGCGGCGACGTCGATAAGGTCGATTGGCTCCCCGCGAGCTACTCCTCCGTTCTCAAAGACCACCTCCCCGCAATGCGTGAGGCGGTAAAGGGTGCGCTTGCAAAGCCCGAAGAGGTTACCAAAGTCACCGCATCGAAGCCCGCGGGCTTTGCGGAGATCAAGACGGACGAGGACGTCTTCAAGTCCCTCGGACTCAATATCGCGGATTATGAGGCGATCGACTGGGTGCTTCAGGTCGAGGCTTACTACAACTCCAACCACGGTACCGGCATTTTCAATGCCCAGACGAGCACGCAGACTAACGTGCCGAACTTTATCGCATCGCCCTTGATGACCCGCGAAGACCTTCCCGTCGGCTCGGTGATCATCGTTGACAGCGGATACAAGTACCGCCCCGAGGGCTGGCTGGACGAAAACTCGAAGAACAACAGCTCGACCCGCCCCGGCAACGTCACGACTGCGGCAGTTCAGGTAACCGAAGCCTGGTGGGGCAAGTGGACCATCCGCGCGTTCAACCTTTCGGCGGCAACCGCAAGAAAGATGGTCGCAGAGGATGCGGTGCATCTCAGAATTTATGTTCCTAAGAAGTAACTGTCTGCTTCGCAGAGTTAATATTGCGCTTCGCGCAAGTTAAGATCGCGCTCCGCGCGAGTTAATGTTCGCCCTTTGGGCGAAGTTAAAGGTGAATTTCCGCCGAGCGGAAATTTTCGGATTAAATTAAAAACAAGTGCGAACAAAGTTTTCTTGGCTTTGTTCGCACTTGTTTTATTAATCAAATCGTAGAATATATATTACTTAACTACTTGAATTATTTACTTAAAAGTGATATAATGTATATAATAGTGGAATAATATCATTTTGGAAGGAGTAACGCGATGGCTGAGCAAACGAAAGCGTATTTGAGTAATAACGGTGAGTACACTACATTTACATTCGGCGGTCGTACTCTCACCTTTCTTACAAGTAAGAGCCTTGAACGCTATACCGGCGTAAAAGAATGGGATAACGGTTACCTCGTCGTTACGGCGAAATATTCAACGCGCGCGGTTGAGGAAGAAGAATACATTGATCTGATCCCTATTCTTGAAAATCTGTATATGAATGCCGAAGCGTTCCTGAAGCCCATAAGGCAAGTGGAGGTACGTTATGCTTGAAGAAAAAATCAAGAATATTGCTGATAACGCAGATATGGTGATCGGCGGATATGCCTTCACCAAAAAAGACGGCATAATCGCCGTGCTGAATATCAACAATCCGGAATATGCTATGGTGCTTTCGCTTGACGGAAAAATGCTTGAAACCAATATGGAACCCGTTGAGCAGACTTTTGTAATGAGAATTTGGGAAAAGAATTCCTCTTTAATGGAGGATGACGATGCCTAAGTATTATCAGTATCAAATTGCCGGTTATTATCTTTATTACACGTCGCATTGCATTATCGAATGTATGCACGTTCACGCAAGTGATAAAAATTGACTGAGGGCGGTTCAGCGAAATTTTTCGTTAATAGCGACGGTTCTACCGTTATACAGAATCGCGGCATTCTCTCGGACATTGAAATCAATAAGATTCAAAAATTTATCAAGATCAACTACCTCGAGATGTTTGAAAAGTGGTCGATGGATAGCAACAAAGGCTTTTTTGATCAGCAATAATTAATAAACGTAAAGCTCGGTTACTGAAACTGTCTTCAATAACCGAGCTTTGTTTTTATTAATAATAATTTCCGAGCATAGCGAGGAAATATTCCTTAAACTTCGCCGAAGGCAATTTTAACTCACGCGAAGCGTGACCTTAACTTACCCCAGCTCTCTCCTATAAAGCCTAAAGAAATCTTCCTCCGTCAGTCCTCCGCAATCGTCGGGCTTGTTCTTTTTCTCGAAGAGGTCGGTAAAGCCGCCGATCCTGCCCGCGTGGTCTGTGCCGCCGGTGACGTAAAGTCCGCGTGAGCGGCAAAGAGCGTCGTAGGCAACTCTTTCTTCGGGGAGAATGGAGGGATGGTATACCTCGATGCCCTTGATGCCCATTTTTATGAGATCCTCTATGTATTCCTGCTTGCCGTGAGGATGCGCGATGACGGGAACTCCGCCCGCGGCGAGGATCACCTTGATGCATTCATCGATGTCGGGGGTGAAATAGCCGATCGCCGCTTCAAGCTCGGGTTCGCGCTCTTTGGGGGGCGAGAAAGCATCCTTGATGAACTGCGGGTGCTCCGCGTGCTCGTAAATGCCCTTCTTTTCAAGCACGGTGAATACCTGCGTGTAATAGTAAAAATCGTTTCCGGGGAAGGCGTCGAGGACCTCCTGCCACGTTACACCGGGGCGGAGAGAACCGTTTGCAAGCGATTCTTCAAAGAGCAGGTGACATCTTTCGCGGTGACGCGATGAGCAACGGTCGATAAGCTCGCGCATAGCGGGATGCTCGGCGTCAAAATCATAGCCGAGAAGGTGGAATCCCGTGCCGAGACCCTTCGTGATGAACTCGATTCCGAGCATCGAATATATATCCGCCTTTCTGCAGGCAACGTCAAAGCGGTGCGAGCCCTTGACGGTGTCGTGGTCGGTCAGAACGAGCGCCTTGTGCCCGATATCCTTGGCAATTTCGACCATAGCCTCGGGCGAGAGAAAGCTGTCCGAGATGTCGGAATGAAGATGACAGTTTGCAAAATAGACCATTTTGCGCCTCCAAAGTGAGTGATTTACCTTATTATAGCACAAAACGGCGGGATTTGCAATATTTTCATATAAAACCGTAAGCCCTCATAATGATAAATCCGGTGTAAGCCGCATAAAGCGCGACGCAAACGGCTCCTTCGATCCGCCCGATCTTTTTGTCTTTTGCCGCAAAAAGGTAGACTGTGATAGAAACGATTGCCAGAATGCAGACGTCGGCTATAATCTCAGCCTCCGCGTTTAAGGGTTTTATAAGTCCGGCGATTCCGAGGATAAAAAGGATATTGAAAAGACAGGAGCCGACGGCGTTGCCGACTGCGATACCCGCTTCGCCTTTTTTTGCCGCGACAAGGGAGGTGACGAGCTCCGGCAGAGAAGTACCGAGCGCGACGACGGTAAGACCGATCAGCGTTTCGCTCATACCGAAATTCGCCGCGATGATCTTGGCGTTTTCGACGACCATATCACCACCGAAAACGACCGCGGCAAGTCCGCCGAGCGACATGATTATGCTGATGAACCACGAATATTCGCGCCGTCCCTCCGCCTCTGCGGGATTGTTCAGCGCGCTTTTTATAACTGTGAAAAGATAGAAAGCGAGCGCGGCGAGAAGCAGGAGCGATTCATACCAAAGAATTACTCCGTCAAGTATCACGATCGCCAGCGCACCCGTCGCCAAAATGCTGACCGGCATATCCCGCCGTATCACGTCCTCATCCGCCGTCAGAGGGATGACGAGTGCCGTGATGCCGACGACCATAAGCAGATTGAAAAAGTTTGAACCTATCACGTTGCCGAGCGAGATCGCGTTGCTGCCCGATGCGCTCGCCGAAATACTGATAGCCGCCTCGGGGGCACTCGTGCCAAAGGACACGACGGTCAGACCGATGATCAGAGAGGGTACGCGGAATTTCGCCGCTACCGACGCCGCGCCGTCAACGAAAAAGTCGGCACCTTTTATGAGCAGAAAGAGTCCCGCGATCAGAAGAATATATTCCATTTCGCACCTCCGACAATATTATTAACTATATCATAGCAATTAATGATTTAGAGGGTAATAATAAATTATAAATAATATATAAATTCGGAAATTATGCCTTTAATCGGCATAAAATGACAAATAAAACGTGAACTCTACCGTCGGTAGAGTTCACTCTACGCAGAATTTACCTCTTTTTCAAACAGTATCTTGACTAATTCATAATTTGATTGTATAATAATGGGGCATTGAAAACGTAATAATCCACGGAGGAAAAATAAATGAACAGAAAGAAAGCGTATCCGCTTTATGAAACAACAGTATTCCGCGATTTTCGCGTAATGGTCGAGCAGTCGGCTGAAAACTTCCCCGACAGACCCGCACTCTCCTATAAGAAAAATCCCCGCGACAAGGAAACGCAGAGCGTTACCTACCTTCAGGCGAGAAATGATATCCGTGACCTCGGTACAGAGGAGATCGTGCTCGGTCTTCGCGACAAGAAGGTCGCCATCGTCGGCGGTGCTTCCTGCGGATGGGTCTATACCTATTTCTCGCTGATGGCGATCGGTTCGGTCACCGTTCCGCTTGATAAGGAAATGCCCGCCCCCGACCTTGCGGCTACCATCGAGCGCGCATCCTGTTCTGCCATTTTCTACGGCGCAGAGATCGCGGGCAAGCTTGATTACCTCAAGGAAAATACCAAGGCAGAGCTTTACGTCTGCATGAACGGCGATCCCCTCGCGGAGGGCGATCTTTCTCTCGCTTCCCTCATTGAGGCGGGCGGTAAGAAGTATGCCGAGGGCGACAATTCCTACTACGACTACGAGATCGACCCCGACCGCCTTGCAACCATCGTGTTCACTTCGGGAACCACCGGCAAGGGCAAGGGTGTTATGCTCTCGCAGACCAATATCGTCAGCGATATGACCCAGGGTATGTACCTCTTCGACATCACCCCCAAGACCCTCAACGTTCTCCCGCCCCATCACACCTTCGGCTCGACCGTCAACTACGTCGGCCACTACGCGCAGGGAAGTGAGATCTATATCACCTCGGGCATCAAGTACCTGCTCAACGAGCTCAAGGAGCAGCAGCCCACCCACCTCGTACTCGTTCCCCTCTTTGTTGAAACTCTCTACCGCCGTATCTGGGCGACCGCGGAGAAGAACGGCATCGACAAGAAGCTGAAGACGGGTATGAAGCTTTCGAACGCTCTCCGCAAGGTCGGTATCGACAAGCGCCGCTCCATCTTTGCGCAGGTTCACGAAACCTTCGGCGGAAAGCTCGAAATGATCATCTGCGGCGGTGCGGCTCTCAATCAGGATATTATCGATTTCTTTGACGCAATCGGCATCACCGTTCTCAACGGCTACGGCATCACCGAGTGCGCGCCCCTCGTAAGCTGCAACAGAAACGAGTGGCAGAAGAACGGAAGCGTCGGTCTTCCCATCATCGGCGAGGAGGTGCGCATCTTCGAGCCCGATGCAAACGGCGAGGGCGAGATCTGCGTCAAGGGTCCCAACGTAATGATGGGATACTACGAGGAGCCCGAGGCTACCGCGGCTGTCATTGACGAAGACGGCTTCTTCCACACCGGCGACTACGGTAAGCTCGACGAGGACGGATGGCTCTTCATTACCGGCAGAAAGAAGAACCTCATCATCTTCTCGAACGGCAAGAACGTATATCCCGAGGAGATCGAAACCGAGATCTCGCGTATCCGCGGTGTTCTCGAGGTCGTTGTTTACGCGGGCGAGAGCAAGTCGAACCCCGAGCGCGAGGTGATCGTTGCCGAGATATTCCCCGATTACGAGCAGCTCAAGGCTGACGGCGTCACCGACGTCAAGGAATACTTCGACGAGCACGTCAAGGTCGCAAACACTCGCATGGCTCCCTACAAGAAGGTAGGTCTTGTCAAGATCCGTAAGGAAGAGTTTATCAAGAACACCTCCAGAAAGATCACAAGATTTAATATTGATAAGTCGATTGACTGATAATAACCGCAAAGACCGGCTCATAAAGTCGGTCTTTGCTTTTTTGATACGAAAAATACCATTGACTTTTTATAAAAAATATGATATTATAATAGTGTATTAAATTATATCCGGAGGCAAAATATGATCGTATATCATGGAAGTGATACAGTTGTTGATAATCCGCGAATACTTGACGCAAAACGTCCTCTGGATTTCGGCGGCGGGTTTTATGTTACCACAAGCAAATGGCAGGCAGAACAGTGGGCGATAAAAGTTGCATATAGAAATGCCTGCGAACATAAGTGTGTAAATTCTTATGATTTTGATTATAAATCGGCAAAAGCAGCTCTGGTTATTATAGAATTTTGTCGTGCCGATGAAAAATGGCTTGATTTTATTTGTGATAACCGACAGAGAAAATTTACGGGTGAATATGATATCGTAATAGGTCCTGTGGCAGATGATAAAGTTTACCGAGTTGTTGTCGAATACGAAAACGGGGATATTGATAGGCAAACTGCTTTGAAGAAATTGAAGACAGAGCAGCTTTGCAATCAGATTCTTTTTCACACGGAAAGATCACTTGATTATGTGAAGTTTTTACAAGCGGAGGTAATGCAAAAATGAATGAGCGTAGTTTTGAAACTCTTCTTTACGGTATTACCGCCAATGTTGTTGAGAAAATTATGGATCTGAACGGTTGGTCGGAAAACGAAACAATGGAGAGATTTACGGAATCAAAACTCTATTCTTTTCTTGAACGCGAGGAAACAAAGGTATGGCAATACAGTGCGCTTATGCTTGCAGAGCTTTTTAATGATGAACGCTCGGGTACTCTGCGTTTTCCGGAGGTGTAAAATATGAGTAAAACACTTGAATTTAAGGTTTTTTGCTTTGAGGCATACCGCGCAGAAAAAAAGCTGACGGGCAGGGAAGCCATGAGCCTTTTCAAAAAGTATGGCATTCTCGATTATCTCGAGGCTTGCTATGGCGTTCTCCATACAACGGGCAGAGAATATATCATTGAGGATATAGACTTGTTTATTGCCGCCCGCCGGAGCGCGTAGTATGAATCGGATCAGTTAAGAATATTTTACAAGATTCAATATTGACAAGTCGATTGACTGATAAAGTGAAAGCGGCTTCCCGTCGGGAAGCCGCTTTTTTATTTAATTGTTATCTTTTCTTGAATACGATCGCAGTTCCGAGGATAGCAACGATCGCGAGAGTACCGAAAGCTACGGAAGCGCCGCATCCGCTCTTTTCGGGCTCTGTTGTGGTCGGAGCATCGGTGGTTGCGGGAGCATCGGTGATCTCGGGAGCCGGTGTCGTTTTTTCCACTACCTCGGTCGTTTCGGGAGCAACGGTGGTTTCGGGGGCTTCGGTCGTTTCGGGGACTGTCGTCTCGGGAACGATACCCTTCAGCATTTCGGCAAACGTGCCGCTGAAGTACGTGTCGATCTTATCCTTGACCAGATCGTTTACGGTGATGGTCTGCTCAACGAAATCGTATACCTTGACGATCTTCGCAAGACCGATGAGCTGATTTTCCGTCAGGATCTCGAAAGAGGTCGCGGTCGGATTGAACCAGGACATATCGGCGTTTGCGTACTTGGTGTCAGCGACCTTTTCGGCGATGGCAAGAGTAGGATACATGCCGTCGCGGGTAGTCCATGCGAGGGTTGAGAAGTCAAAGCCCGACATCTTAACGGCACCCATTGCGCCGTTTACGTCATCGAAGCTGACAACAGTGGGACGGAGGGAAGCGAGCATATCGAACGCATCAGCCTGCTTTTCGACAGACTCGATGCCCGCTGTTACTTTATAAATCGTATTTACCTTATCGGCGCTGTAGTCAATTCTTGCCATAAGGGAAATATCCGAAAGAGAATAGCAGTTGATGAACGTCGCCTCAAGCGTGTTGGGATTTCCTTCTGAAGCGTATCCCGCGCCAAGACCGATCCAGGACATTGCCGCAGATGCGGGAGAGTATGAGGACTTGGAGATACCGCTGTTGAAGCAGTTTGTGAAGTTCAGAACGGTGGGAGCGGTGTCGCCGGAGTTTGCTCTGCCGATAAATGAGCCCGCCTGGGTTGCCGTTGCAAGAACAGTACCGTCAAAATGGCAGTTGGTGAAGTTGATGGTCGTCTTTGCGGTTACGGTACCGACGATACCGCCAACCTGCTTGCAGTCTGCAATGATATCGCCGCCTACGTAGCAATTTACAAAATCGGTGCTGGTATTTGCATTTCCGGTGATTCCGCCTACCATGGTAAGGCCGGAGTTCTTGGTCGTGATGTTACCTGTGTATACACAATCCTTGAAAAGGTTGCCCGCGATGTTCGAGTATGCAACGATACCGCCGCACCACTTTGCGCCCGCGGTGATGATGGTTGCGTCCGAGCGAAGGTTGGAGTATTCGCAGGGAGTACCGGTCTTCTGGGGTCTGGAGTAACCTACGAACGAGCCTGCGGTATCAGCCGCGGTGTTTATGTACGCACCGGTGAGGTAGATGTTTTTCACACCGCCCGCACCCTGAGAGCCGACAAGACCGATGTTTTTGGTAGGATGAGGAGCATCCTCGGTACCGATCTTCATATTCGCGATGGTAACAGCTTCGCCGTCGATGCCGCCGAGCCTACCTTCAAGCAGACCTGCAAAAGCGTAGTCGTTACTGATTCCGATCGGGGTCCACTGATGACCGCCGAGGTCGATATTCTTCGTGATAACGAAGGTCTTTCCGAAGAAGGCACCGGGATCCTTATGGTCACTGCCCTGATATTCGTTTGCGAGATATGCAAGACCCGCAAGCTTTGCGGCGGTGTCGAGCTCAAAATAATCCTGATCTGCATTAAACCAAGCGGTATCGGTAGTGGTGCCGTCCCACTTGTCGAATTCGGTGTCTGCCGCAGAAGTGCCGAGCGTCGCCGCGCTTATAATGGCAAGGATCATACAAGCAGAGAGAAAATACGAGAAGAATTTTTTCATAGTAAGAGTTTCCTTTCTTAATTATTATTGTTTCGGCATTGCTGCCGTGTAATTTTCGCTTACGTATTTTGAAAGCTTCCAGACGTTCTGGCTCCAGATCATAAGCTTGCCCGAGGAGGAGAGCTTTTTCCACCAATCCTCGGTCTCGCTGAATTTGCCGCCGTCATAGAGATTGACTTCGTTGGTCCAATAAGGCTTACGGAGCGAGTGGCCGCTGATCGCAAGATAACTGCGGCAGAGCGTTAAGTAATCGGCAAGCTCGCGGTTTTCGGGATCGTAACCAAGCCATTTGTCGAGAAGCGACGCGCCGTAGTAATAGAAGAAGCATTCCTCCGAACCAGTTTCGCGGGCGAGGCTATACATCTCCCTTGATTCAATCTGAAGCTGCCCGCTCTTGTCGTCGACCTGAACGAAAACGCGTCCCGCACAAAGTTTCAGGGCTTCGTAAAGCGTGCCGATCTTGTATTCGGTCACGTTACCCTTGTCATCCTTATATTTCAGCGTCCGAATCTGTTCAAACGTCCAATCGGTGACCGAAAGCGATTGCGGATAGCCGGTCTTCCCGACGTAGTTTGCGGCGTCGGTCGCCTTTGCAAGGGATACGTCGTGTAAGAGCACGGCAATACCGTCGCGCGTCAACTGCGTATCGAATTCAACGCAGTCCGCGCCCGCGAGAATGGCGCTTGCGATGCCTTCGAGCGAATTATCGGGATAGTTGTCGCTGTCCCCGCGGTGAGCCTTGATGGTTATTCTGCCGTCGGGGCAGGTGACCGCATAGGTCTTTTCGTAAAAATCGAGCATCCACGCGGGCGGAGTGTAATCCTTTGCCCAGAACGGGGTAAAGAGGGAAATGTTGCTTGCGATGGGATTCATCTCCGCTTCCGCAAAAATGGAGTAATTGTAATCCGCATCCGAGTCGAGCTTCAATTCCTCGGAAAACGCAATTTCAGCAAGCTTTTCGCCCGCAGCCTGAAGTGCCTCGCCGCTTCCGCCGATAACGTAGATCTTTCCGCCGGAAACTTTGATAGAATATTCAAAATATCCGCATTTTATCTCCGCGGGCGTGCGGGAGGTGAATCCGATAAGGATCTCCTTGTCCTTTGCCGCGCTGTTGTCACTGCGCCTTTTTGGGGATATATCCGTCTTTGCAAAAAGCTTGCCCGCGATCTCTTCCGCAATCGTTTTTTCTCCCGAGTTGGAGATAACGGGGAAGATGATCTCGTATTCCGAAGCAAGTCTTGCTGCCACGCTGTCGGCGGAGACCGCTTCGTCAACGTAATTCATGGTGAAGCTGTAGTCCTTTTCGATCGCGGCTTTTGCTTCCTTCTTGATCATTTCTCTGAAATGATCTATTCCACGGAGCAGTGCTTCCTCGCTTCCGCCGAGGATAACGATCTTCGACCCCGTCTGGAATACCGAGAAGGTGAAATTCCCTTGGGAACCTTCGGGCGCTTCAAGGCTTTCGGCGCGGTTGGTCGCACCGATGAGGATCTCCTTGTCGTCGGTTCTGAGCGGCTCCTCGGGCGCGATCGCCATCCAGTCGTTGGTGTGACTCAACCTGATGCCGAAGGAGGCGTTGATCTCGTCGGAGAGGGATCTTACCGCCGCAACGATCTCTTTTGAGGCTGTCGCGGAGTAAACGAAGGTATAGCCTTCAAGACTTATCAGCTCGCGCGGGACGGGAACTTCGGTGGTTTCTCCCGTTTCCACGGTGTTTTCATCGCAGGAAACGAAGGAGATTGCGATCAGAACGGCAAGGATCGAAAATAAAATCTTTTTGAGCTTCATTACGGATGATTATTCGTACTGCTCCATCATAGCGTCGAGCTGTTTCTGGAAAGTTGAGCCCTTGCTTGCCCAATAGGAGGACCAGTTAGCGGAGGAGGAGCTTGCAAGCAGGGTTCTGAATGCCTGCGCGGGATTTCCGAGCGCGGCGGAATAGGTGAATCCGAATTCGTAGCAAAGACCGTCGTGAATGATATCAAGCATCTGCATTGCGTTGACGTCGTTTGCAACTCTCGATTTCAGAAGTACCTCAAAGTATGCAACAGTGGTGGTTTCGTAGGATTTCGACGCGGTGAGTTCAAGAACGGCACCGATCTTATCGAGATTGGTTGCGTTGCCGGGCACGAGGAACATTGTGTAAACGTCGGAGAGGGCGGAGAAGTACTGTCCCTGATCCTTGTCAAGCATGGGGTAGGGAATGATACCGAAGCCGCCGTTGATAGCGCTCGCGTTGAAGTCAACGCCCCATTCCATACCGCCGTGGGTAAAGAGGGCGTGGCCTTCGATAAAGAATTTCTCGGAATTGCCCTTGGCGGATGTGATATAGGTAGCGTTGTCGCTGTAAAGCAGCTTGTTGAGCTTTTCAACGATGGTAACCATTCTGTCGTTGTTCATCGCGATCTTGTATTCGCCGTTTTCATAAGCTACGATGGGCTGATCAAATGCCGCAAAATATCCGTCAATGATAGTTTTGAGGTAAATGTTGCAGCCGTAAACGTCATTTTCGTCCCAGTCCTGGTTACCGTCCTCGCGGGAATATTCCTTGCTCATCTCAAACAGACGGTCGATGGTCCAATCAAGATTGTTGACCTCGTCGTAAAGCATCTGCGGAGTTCTGCTTTCCACGGAGCTGAGAAGCTCCTCGTTGAAATACATGCAAAGTCCTTTGCCAAGGGTGAGCTGGGAAGCGTCGCCCGACGCCATATAAAGCTGGTCGCCGATGGTGAGGTTTTCCGCCATATCGGAACGCGAGCCCCACCAAACCTTGTCAAAGTTCAGATGAGGAACCTCAAGCAGGTTGGTGACCAGGCCTTCTGCCGCAAGAGTGGGGGCCTGGAACGCTGCGGCGCAGATAACGTCAACAACGTATCCGGATGCGATGTTGTTGCGTACTCTTGCGATAAGCTCGCCTTCACCGACGGTTTCGTAGGAAATGGTAACTCCGAGCTGTCCCTCAACGAAATACTGTCTTGCGCTGATCGCGGTCTTTACGGTATCCGCAGGATCGTCATCCGAAACCAGAAATTCCTCAACCGCGCCCGCACGGTCTGCGCGGAGCAGCATGGTGAAGGTGTCGTTGTTGAAGTTAAGAGAGGGGTCGAGCTCGAGATCGTCATCGCCGGGAGCCTCGGTGGTCTCGGGGATGTTCTCGGTGGTAGCGGCGGATCCCGCGGTAGTTTCGGGAGTCTCTTCTCCTGTATCCGCACATCCCGCCGCCATCAGGACGGACGTGAGCATGGATAACATCAGTAAGCATGCTAAAAATCTTTTCATGAATTCTCCTTCTGCCGCTGAAGCGTCTGCGCAAAGCTGATGCCGTGCGGCGGTTTTAGTATTTTGGGTCGAGAGTGCTTCTGCCATTTTCTTCCCGACACTTAATTAATTATAACATATAATTAATTCGTTGTCAACATATTTATTAATTATGGTATAACGGAATTAACTTTCGGGTTTCCCCTTGACTTTTCCTTCCATTTGTGCTATTATTATAATGTATGTAAAAATCCAACCACGAAAGGGTAAGAAATGAAAAGAACATTTATATCCGACGTCAAGCCGGGCGAGCAGGTAAAGATCGCCGGTTTCGTTGAAAATTGCCGCAACAAGAAGGCACGCGCATTCCTCGTTATCCGCGATATGACGGGTAAGGTCCAGGTCTACGTTGAAAAAGAGGGCAACGAAGAGCTCGCCGCTGTCGTTGATCAGCTCACTATCGACTCCGTCGTTACCATCGAGGGCGAGTGCATCGCAAACGAATACGTAAAAATGGGCGGAATGGAGATCATCCCCTCCTCCATCCGCATCGAATCGGTCGCAGACGCGCTTCCCATCAAGGAAGACTCCGCGATCGACTCGCGCCTTGACTACCGTTGGGTAGACCTCCGCACCGAGCGCAACACCCTCATCTTCCACGTTCAGAGCGAGATCACCGCGGCTATGCGCGATTATCTTCTCAAGAATAAGTTCACCGAGCTCCACTTCCCCAAGATCATCGGCGCGGCTTCCGAGTCGGGCTCCGAGGTCTTCAAGCTCAACTATTTTGACCGCGACGCATATCTTGCGCAGTCGCCCCAGTTCTACAAGCAGATGGCAATGGCAGCGGGTCTCGAGAGAGTTTTCGAGTGCGCTCCCTGCTTCCGCGCCGAGAAGTCGCACACCAACAAGCACGCGACCGAGTTTACCTCCTTCGACCTTGAATTCTCCTACGTTGAGTCCTTCCACGACGTAATGGCTCTCGAGGAAGAGATGCTCACCTACGTTCTCGGCAGAGTAAAGGAAAAGTACGGCGAGGATATAGAGAGGATCTTCGGCATCGAGACCGTTGTTCCCACCAATCCTTTCCCGATCCTTTCCGTTGCGGAGATCTACCGCCTGCTTGAGGAAAGATACGGCTATACCTGCCCCGAGTCCGAGAAAGGCGACCTTACCACCGACGCTGAGCGCATGACTCACCGCCTTGTTAAGGAGATGTACGGACACGAATTCCTCTTCGTTACCGATTTCGCACAGGACAAGCGTCCCTTCTACCATATGAGAGATGAAAACGGCGTTCCTCAGGGCTACGACCTTATCTGGCGCGGCGTCGAGATCACCTCGGGCGCACAGAGAGAGCACCGCTACGACCACCTCTGCGCAAACGCAGCAGAGAAGGGACTTGGCGAGGACGTTAAGTTCTACACCGAGTTCTTCCGCTACGGCTGTCCTCCCCACGGCGGCTTCGCTATCGGCGTTGACCGTCTGACCATGCTCTTCCTCGGCATCCCGATCAAGGAAGCTATGTTCCTCTTCCGCGGACCCGACAGACTGCATCCTTAAGATAGCCAATTGTAAAACTGCGTTTTACAGTTATAAACAAATAAATATTCTTGCCGCACTGACCCGTTCAATGCGGCAAGAGTTTTAACGGAGCGAAAATGGATAACGAATTCAAATTTTTGATCTATCGAACTGCAGAAGGAGATATTTCCGTCAATGCGATCATAAAAGACGAATCTGTGTGGCTTACGCAAAAGGCTATGGCGGAATTATTTGATGTGGAGGTTCCTGCAATATCAAAACATTTGTCAAATATCTTTGAAGAAGGCGAGCTTGATCCCTCCTCAACTGTTTCCAAAATGGAAACAGTTCAACAAGAAGGTAACCGTTCTGTCAAAAGATTGCGTGATTTTTACAATCTTGATGCCATCATCTCTGTTGGATATAGAGTGAATTCCCGCCGCGCAACAAATTTCCGTATCTGGGCTACCGGTGTGCTGAAGGAGTATATCACAAAAGGCTTTGTTCTTGACGATGACAGACTAAAGCAAGGAAAAACTGCTTTCGGGAAGGATTATTTCCGCGAACTGCTGGAGCGAGTTCGTTCAATTCGTGCCAGCGAACGGAGAATCTGGCAGCAAATAACCGATATTTTTGCCGAATGCAGTATCGATTATGACAAAAATTCCCGAATCACGCGCGATTTTTACGCTATGGTGCAAAATAAATTCCACTATGCCATAACCGGACAGACCGCGGCTGAGATAGTATTTACACACGCCGACAGAACAAAGGAGAATATGGGACTTACGACCTGGAAAAACTCCCCCGACGGACGAATTCTGAAATCCGATGTTACAGTAGCAAAAAATTATCTTGATACCAAACAGATAAGACAGCTTGAACGTACAGTTACGAGCTATTTTGATTATATAGAAGATCTTATAGAACGCGAAAACACTTTTACAATGGAAGAGTTTGCGTCAAGTGTCAATGAATTTTTATCATTCAGACGCTATGAAGTACTGAAAGACAAGGGTTCTGTTTCTGCGGAAGCGGCAAAGCTTCGTGCATCCGAAGAATATGACGCATTCAATAAAACACAGAAAATCAATTCCGATTTTGATAAAGAAGTAAAAAAACTGCTTGAAAGCGGAGATCTATCATAGGAGTCCCCATGAACACTCAGGACAAGACAAAAAAGCTCATACCCGAACCTCCGAAGAATATAAAGGTCTTCAACACCCGCCGCAAGCCGAAAAAGCGCAAATTCGTGCCGTGGGTGGCGCAGACAGTCATTTCGTGGCCCGATCTGAAAAAGCGCGGGGCAAAGCTGACCCGCACTAATATGGAGGTACTTGACGGTAAACCCTATCTGCTTCTCATCAACCACGCCTCGAAGGTCGACCTCAATATGATGTATAAGGCGACTCACCCCCAGCCGCTGGTCAACGTTATGACCATCGAGGGCTTCCGCGATTTCACTCTGCCGCTGATGGACCTTCTCGGCGTTATCGGCAAGAGAAAATTTATCCAGGACCTTAACCTGATCAAAAATATCAAATACACCATCAAGGAGCTCGGCGCGATCTTCGTTCTGTTCCCCGAGAGCCGCTATTCGCTTGACGGAACGACGTCCTATATCACCCCCTCGGTCGGCGCGCTCGTTCATATGCTGAAGGTGCCGGTTGCCGTGATGACTCTGCACGGAAATTTCGTCACCCACCCGCAGTGGAACAAGAAGAACAAGCACACCTACGTTGAGGGCGAGATCCGCCCGATCGTTCTGCCCGAGGAGGCGGAGAGTATATCCACCGACGAGGTCAATCGCCGCATCGCCGAGGCGTTCGTTTACGATGACTACAAGTGGCAGTACGAAAACAAGGTCGTCATCGATGACCCCGACCGCGCAAAGGGTCTGCACTCGATCCTCTATAAATGCCCGCGCTGCGGCAAGGAATTCGAGATGTACTCGGGCGGCACCGAGCTCTGGTGCGAAGCCTGCGGAGCGCGCTGGGAGCAGGACGAATACGGCAGACTTCACGCCACCGACGGCGGAGAAACGGTCTACGAGCACATCCCCGAATGGACAAAGTGGGAGCGCGAGTGCGTCCGCGAAGAGGTGCGAAGCGGTACTTACTACTTCGAGGACAATGACGCGCGAATCGAAACGCTTCCCAACTGGACTAAGTTCTATAAGCACGGCCACGGACGCGTCATTCAGACCCTCGAGGGCACGCGCGTGGAGGTCGATTCCTACTACGGCGGCGGGCCCACCGTCCTTTTCCGACCCGCGCTCGACCTTGACTCGATGCACATCGAGTACGACTACCTCGGCTGGGGCGACTGCATAGACATCTCCGTCCCCAAGGATTCCTTCTGGTGCTACCTCTCAAAGCGCGACCAGATCACCAAGATCTCGTTCGCGACCGAGGAGATATACTTCCTCGCGAAGGAGAAGGCGGCGCGTGTGAAGAGAGAAAAAGCGGAGAAAAAGAAGGAAGAATAATACAAAATCCTCGCCCACGCGGCGAGGATTTTTGCTTTGCAAAGAGGCTGAAAAGTTTTCGTCCAAGTCGGAGGCCAAGCGGGCTTAGGAAGACAAAATTTGTATTCAACTCCTTGGCTCACAGAACGACATGGCTACGATCCGACTTAAAAGCGGAGAAAAAGAAGGAAGAATAATACAAAATCCTCGCCCACGCGGCGAGGATTTTTGCTTTGCAAAGAGGCTGAAAAGTTTTCGTCC